>NZ_JBWLKM010000006.1:0-245659 GCF_059026085.1 Streptomyces sp. a15
GGACTCCAGCCACAGGGCCGGGGAGGTGCCGTCACCGGTGGCCGGGAAGGACTGGTCCAGCGCCCAGGAGTCGACGGGCTTCAGCGCGGTGCCGGAGAGCGCACTGGTGCTGATCTTCGTCAGGCGCTTGGTCGACCAGAACGTCGGCGAGTACTTGTCGGTGCACTTGGCACCGGAGGCGCACTCCTGGTCCAGCGGGGTGTCCGGCCAGCGCTTGGCGTTGGCGGTGGTCCGCTTGGCCTCCGCGCAGTCGAACGCGGCGTCGGCGATGCACCGTTCGGCCAGCGTGAACGCGACCCGGCCGGCCGGCAGGACGCCGAACAGCTTGTCGGAACGCAGGCCGTAGTCGATGCGCGAGAGCTGCGCGTTGCGGTCGTAGGACGCCTGCTGGTCGGCCTTCATGTTCTGGCCGTAGAAGTTGGCCCACTTGGTCCACCACAGGGTCATGGCGTCGCCCAGCGGGTCGACCACGTAGTCCAGGTTCCAGCGGTAGGCCTGGGCGCAGTCGGAGTCCATGAACGCGGTGGCGTGGCACGGCTCGTCCGGGTGGTTGCCGAACACCGGAACCGTCAGTGCCGAGTTGGTGACCGTGCCGTCCGGGGCGCCCGGCAGCTTGTTCAGGCCGAAGTGGTACTGGGTGCCGTCGGTGGTGGTCAGGACCCAGTACTCGCCGCCCTTGGCGCCGTTGGCGGCACCGGTCTTGCGCTGGAGGCGGGAGCCGTCGTCGTCGGCGGGACGCCACTCGTCGGTGCCGTCCTTCTTGACGAGCTCGGTGGTGTTGCCGCCCAGCGACATCACGACATGGTCGGAGCCCCAGCACAGGTCGCCGCTGTCGCCGGTGTTGTTCGGCTTGACCTCCTGGCCCTGGGCGTTCTTGATCGGGGCCTTGTCGTCCGAGCAGGAGCGGTACTTCCGCTCGATGTAGCCCGGTTCGTAGTCCCAGCCCTCGGCGATCCAGGAGGACTGCGCGTTGGTGGAGGCGGTGCGACCGTCCACGGCCTGCGAGGAGTAGGACAGTTCGACCTCGGGCTGCGGGCCGCCGGGCACCTCGGGCGCCTCGACCGGGTACGCCCAGGAGAACCCGCCGGAGGACGAGCCCGCCATCCATGAACCGGAGGGCGACAACGAGGTGGCCTCGTGGCTGCCGCCCGGCCCGGAGGCGTCGGCAGTCGCGGCGAGCACGGTGGGTCCGGCACTCGCGGTGGCGAGGTCGACGGTGGCGGTCACCGTCTTCGCGGCCGGGTCGTTCGCGCCGGGCAGTGCGGTACGGGTGCGGCAGCGTTCCAGCTCGGGCGTGGTCAGCGCACAGGCGGGAAGCCGGTGGAGCCGGAGCCGGGAGCCCCAGTCGCCGCCGTAGGTGTCCTTGAACGACGCGTAGTCCAGCTCCAGTTCGACGGAGCCGGAGGCGGCGGGAGCCAGGCCGTCACGGGCGGGTGCCGCGGTGAACAGCAGCCCCTGCACGCCGGTCTTGCGGGCGGTGGCCGCGTCCTTGACCTGGACCTCGACGGCGGTCCCGACGTCGGCGGTCGCGTGCTTCGGGGCCGCACCGCGGGTGCGGACGCCCTTCTTGGCGGCGGCCGCGGTGGATGTCTGACGGGCCTTCACGAGTCTGGTCCATGCGGCGGTGTCACCCAGGGTGGCGCCGGTGGTCAACGGCGCGCGGTTCGGGAGTTCGGCCCGGCTGTCGGTCACGACAGTGGTGAACGTACGGGCCTTGATGGTGCCGGCCACGGGCTTGAAGTCGGCCGTGGCCTCGTCGCGTACCTTCGGGCGCTTCTTGGTGAAGTTCTTGCCCGGGACGGACGGGTCGCCGCGCTTCACGTCGGAGATCCGGGTGCTTCCGGAGGCGGCTCTCGCGTCGTCGGGTATCAGCCCGATGAACATGACGAGCCCCGCGAACAGGGAAACAGATCTGTGCCAGTGTCCGAAATAGCGTAACTGTCTTATTAGTTGGTCCACTAAGGACCCCCCCCCCTCACTCTCTGTGACCGAGTGTTGAAAAACGTTCAGACAGTAAGCGCTTTCGATCGCTACGGACAAGCAAAGCGAGGGCAATGCGACAATCCCCACTTCGCCCAAGTGTTCGGAAAGAAATCGCTTTCTGCCCTGTACTGTTCGGCCTCGCGGCCCGCGTCCAAGGGCCCGCGGCGACCCCGCGAGGGGCTCGCACGGCAACGACTCCGGGGGGATTCGCCCATGCCAGAAACATCCCGAAGACAGCGCCCCATCAGGCGCTCGGCGCGCGCCGCGCTCGTCGCGGTGCTCGCCGGCGGGACGCTGGGGCTGACACCACTGACACCGCTCACGGCAGCGGCGGCCGACACCGAACCGACCACGGTGGCCGCGAACGCCGAGGAGCGCGCACTCCAGGACGCCGCCCGTACCGGGAAGGCCGTGGAGGTGCTGTCCGCCCGCACCGAGACCAGCGAGACGCACGCATTACCCAACGGGAACCTGCGCCAGACCCAGCACACCCTGCCCGTCCGCGTGAAGCGCGAGGGCACCTGGACCCCGGTGGACACGACGCTCACCGAGGTGACCGGCCGGATCTCGCCCAAGGCGGCACCCGGTCACGTCACGTTCTCCGCCGGCGGCGACACCCGCCTGGTGACCCTCACCGACCAGGGCGGCGAAATCGCCCTGACCTGGCCGAACCCCCTGCCCGAGCCCGTCCTCGACGGGGCGACCGCGACCTACCCGGACGTCTTCCCGGGCGTCGACCTGGCCGTCAAGGCAAGCCTGGACGGTTTCAGCCAGGCACTGATCGTAAAGACGCCCGAGGCGGCCGACCGCCCGGAGCTGACAGAAATCGACTTCGGGCTGCGCACCAAGAACCTGGAACTGACCAAGGACACCGAGAACGGCACCCTGCGCGCGGTGAACGCGGCCGGACAGACGGTGTTCGCCTCCTCCACGGCCCGGATGTGGGACTCGTCGGGCACGCCCGAGGAGGAGACGGCGGCGGCCCAGGCGCCGCCCCCCGCCAACGCCCCGGCCAATGCCTCGGCGAAGTCGCCCCGTACGGCCGGCGCCGGCACGGTTCGGGCCACGGCCGCGGCCGCGGCCGCGGCCGACGCCGAGCCCTCCCCGCTCACCCCGGGCACCAAGAGCAGCGAGGTCGGCGTCCAGGTCACCGACGAGAAGATCGTCCTGACCCCGGACCAGAAGCTCCTGGACGCCCCGGACACCGAGTTCCCGGTCTACATCGACCCGCGGATGACCGGCACCCGCGAGGCCTGGACGATCGCCTACAAGCCGCATCCGACCAGCAGTTACTGGAACGGCACCGGCTGGGACGGCGGTACGACGAGCGAGGCGCGCGTCGGCTACGAGTCGTCCACGGGCGGCACGGCCCGCTCCTTCTTCCGCGTGGGCTCGAAGTTCCTGGCGGGCGTTAAGGTGATCGACGCCCAGTTCCAGATCACCGAGACGCACTCGTGGTCCTGCACGCCCAAGCCGGTCGAGCTGTACCTGACCGGTTCCATCAGCTCGGCGACGACGTGGAACAAGCAGCCGTCCTGGTCCACCCGCCAGGACAGCCGCAGCGTCGCCCACGGCAACGAGACGTACGGCTGCGCGAACGCGCCGGTCGACTTCGCGGCCAAGGACGCGGCGGTCAAGGCGGCGGCCGCCAAGTGGTCCAGCATCACCTTCGGACTGCGGGCCCCGCAGAGCGCGGAGGACAACAAGGACGAGTACAGCTGGAAGAAGTTCAAGCCGGACGCCAAGCTGATCGTCGAGTTCAACCGCCCGCCGAAGGCGCCCTGGGCGCTGGACACCATCCCCAGCACCAAGGTCAGCAGCACCGAGTGCGGGAACGGTTCGTCGTACATCACCCTCGGCAACACGGACGTGACGCTGACCGCACAGGTGTGGGACCCGGACGGCGGCGCCGTCAACGTGCAGTTCCACCTGTGGGCGACCGGCAAGCACGACGTCTCGCCCGGGATCATCTTCGACAAGCGGATGAAGGTCACCGTCAAGGCGGCGGACTCCAAGGGCGCGCAGGCCCGGGTCGTCGTGAGCAAGGCCCTGCTCACGCAGCACATCGGCGCCAGCAACGGGCAGTTCTCCTGGAAGGCGCAGGCCGAGGACACCGCGGACGCGTCCTTCGCCTCCGACTGGACTCCGCCGGCGGGCGCACCGGGCTGCCGCTTCGGCTTCGACCCGAAGGCGCCGGCCGTGATGCCGCTCGTCGGCACGAAGGACGGTCTCTACCCCGAGACAACGGCCGACATGGAGCCCGTCGAAGGCGCGCTGTCCCGCACCGAGGGCGTGTTCGAGTTCAAGGCCAACGGCGTCTCGGACACCACGGAATACCGGTGGGGCCTCGACCGGACCCCGCCGGTCAACTCCGTGAAGCCAGCGGCCAAGGGCGGCTCGGTGGAACAGAAGGTCACCCCGCCCACGCCGGGACCGCACACGCTGTACGTGCGCCTGGTGGACGCGGGAGGCAACGTGGGCCCGATCTATCCGTATCGCTTCTACGTGAAGAGCCCGGGCGTGATGGACAAGCCGGGTGACCTCAACGGCGACGGACTGCCCGACATGGTCGCCGTGGACGGCACCGACAACCTGCGCCTGTACGGCGGTACGGGCAACGGCACCCACGCGACGATGATCCCCCTCTCCTCCGGAGGCGGCTGGGGCGGCTCGCTGCTGACGCACCGGGGCGACTGGACGGATGACTTCTACGAGGACCTGGTGGCACGCCACTCCAACGGCACGCTCTGGCTGTACCCGAACAGCGGCGGCCAGGGCGAGTTCACCGCCGACAACCGGGAGCAGGTGTACGTCTACCCTGACGAGGAGACGGATCAGGCGACCGACCCCGCGACCATCAAGCAGATCGTGTCCGTGGGTGACATCACCGCCGACTCCGATGCGCGCTACCCCGATTTCGTCGCGGTCATCGGCGACCAACTCTGGTTCATGCAGGGCCGCTACGGCGCGAAGATCGATTCGGGCTACCTGATCGGGGCCTCCGGCTGGGGCAACATGCAACTCGCCTCGCCGGGCGACGTCGACGGGGACGGCTTCACCGACCTCATCGCCCGCAACACCACCAACGGCGAGCTGTGGCTGTACCACGGCCGCAGCCCGGGCGACGCGGACGGCGACGGGATCTCCGACGGCGGCACGGACCCGGCATCCCTGGGCGGCGGGTCCAACCGCACGGCATACGCCACGGGGTGGACCACGGCCGCACGCCCCCTGCTGACCGCCACGGGTGACTCCAACGGGGACGGCATCCCGGACCTGTGGACCACCACCTCCAACACCACGGCGGGCTTGGAGTTCGTACCGGGCCGCAGAAGCGGCCTGGTGGGCCCCTCGGCGGTGGTCGGCGGCGGCGGCTGGCAGGCGATCAAGTTGATCTCCTGACCCGGACTCCCGGACTGCCGGACTGCCGGACTGCGGAACGAGGCGGCCGGTCGCACCACGCGACCGGCCGCTTTTGCTTTTGTCCGGCGGACAAGCGGACGACGTCCTGGCCAAGGCGCCCAGTAGGCGACCGAGCCATCCAGCACAGCTACAGCTTGACGATCATCTTTCCGGTGTTGTCGCCGCGCAGGACGCCGAGGAACGCCTCCAGGTTGTTCTCGATGCCCTCGACGACCGTCTCGCGGTACTTGAGCGCGCCCGAGGCGACCCAGGGGCCGACCTCCTGGACGAACTGCGGCTGGAGGTCCGCGTGGTCGTTGACGAGGAAGCCCTCGATGCGGCCGCGGGTCTGGATGAGGCGGGCGAGGTTCCGCGGGCCGGGGGCGGGCTCGGTGTTGTTGTAGACCGAGATCATTCCGCAGACCGCGATCCGGCCGTCACGGTTGAGCTGCCCGATGGCGGCTTCCAGGTGGTCGCCGCCGACGTTGTCGAAGTAGACGTCGACGCCGTCAGGGGCGGCCTCGCGGAGCTGCCGGGCGACCGAGCCGTTCTTGTAGTTGAACGCCGCGTCGAAGCCGTACTCCTCGACGAGGAGCTTGACCTTCTCGTCGGAACCGGCCGAGCCGATGACCCGGGAGGCACCCTTGAGCCTGGCGATCTGGCCGACCTGGCTGCCGACGGCACCGGCCGCGCCGGAGACGAAGACCGAGTCGCCCTCCTTGAAGGCGGCGGTGCGCAGCAGGCCCGCGTAGGCGGTGAGGCCGGTCATGCCGAGGACGCCGAGGTACGTGGAGAGCGGGGCGGCCTCGGGGTCCACCTTGACCGCCTGCTGGGCGTCGATGGTGGCGTACTCGCGCCAGCCGCCGAAGTGCAGCACGTGGTCGCCGACGGCGATGCCCTCGGCCTGCGAGGCGACGACCTCGCCGACCGCGCCGCCCTGCATGGCCTTGCCCAGCTCGAAGGGGGCCACATAGGACTTGGCGTCGCTCATCCGGCCACGCATGTACGGGTCGACGGAGAGGTACGCGTTGCGTACGAGCACCTGGCCGGGACCGGGCTGCCGGATCTCCGCCTCGGCCAGCTCGAAGTCCTCGGGCTTGGGCCAGCCGACGGGGCGGCTGAGCAGACGCCATTCGCGGCTTGCGGAGGGGAGTGTGCGGGTGTCGGACATGGAACCGGGCCTTCCTCAAAATACTTCAGTGCCTGAAACAACCATGCTCCTGAACATTTCAGGATGTCAAGTAACGGGGTACCCTGGATCCCATGGCCACACCCGAGAAAACCCGCCGGCCCGACGCGTTGACCATGGAGGTGGTCGAGCTGATCGGTGACGTCGTGGCGCGTTTCTACGAGGACTACGAGGAAGCGGCCGCGGAGCACGCGCTGACCGGAGCGCAGGCGCGGCTGCTGAGCCTGCTGTCGCTGGAGCCGCTGCCGATGCGGAAGCTGGCCCAGAAGCTGAAGTGCGAGCCGTCCAACGTCACGGGCATCGTCGACCGGCTGGAGGCCCGGGGGCTCGTCGAGCGCCGGCCGGCCCCGGCGGACCGCCGCGTGAAGGTGGCGGCCGCGACGGATGAGGGGCGGCGGGTCGCCCGGGAGCTGCGGGAAGGGCTGCGCTTCGCGCGGGAGCCGATGGCCGGGCTGTCGGACGAGGAGCGGCAGTCTTTGCGGGATTTGCTGCGGCGGATGCTGGAGCAGGGGTCTTAGCCGCACACCACACCCCTCGCTCACAGGGCGTCGACGCGATGAGGGTTCCGCCGGACAGGCCCTGAGCCCTAGGTGCACCACCACAAGAAGCGGTTGCACGTTTCCGGTGACGGGTCCGCGGTCGGTTCAGATGTCGTGGGGTCCGCCGTGGGAGTCGGGGACTGTGCCGGGGGCGCGGGGTCCGCGGTGGTGGGGGACGTGCCCGGGTCCGTGGTGGCCGACTGGGCGTCCTTGCCGGGGTCGTCCTCGTCCTTCTTCGCGTCGTCGTCCTTCGCGGACTCCGAGGCGGAGGGGGAGGCCGACGCGGTCGGGGAGGGCGAGTCCGACGCGCCCGCTCCGGTGCCTGCCGCGCCGTCCCGCGCCTTGGCCGACTCGCTCACCTCCGTCGCCGCGCCGTCCGCCGACTCGCCGCCGGCCGCCGCGCGCTTCGGGCTGGAGACCGGGGCGTCCATGCCGAGTTCCGCGAGGCTCAGCCCGCCGGCCGCCAGCACGAAGCCGGCGGCGACCAGGAGGGTCCGGCGGCGTCGGCGCCGGTGCGCGGCGGCCTTGCGATCGCGCCGGCTCGCACCGCCCGCGGGGCCGTCGTCCTCCTGGGAGTCATCCTCGTCGTCGTGGTCGTCGTAGCCCTCCGGAACCTCCGCGCCCCGGCCGCCACGTCCTCGCGCGCGTCTTCGTGCCGCCCGGCCGCCCGAGGGTTCCGCCACCGCCTCGGACCGGTGAGCGACCGCCTCGGTCTCGGCCGTGCCGGTGTCGTCGCCGTCAGCATGGTCGTCGCTCTCGCTCGCAGCCCCGGAGGAGGCGTCTCCGTACCCTCCAACCGTCCCCTGAGCGTCCTCGTAGGGGCCGACAGCCTGGCCGCCGCCCCCGTACGCCTCAGCCGCGTGGCCGCCTTCGTACGCCGCGCTCGCGCCCCCGCTCGGGTACCCGCCCGCGTATCCGACGCCGTACGTCCCGTCGGCCCCGTACTCCTGGTACGCCCCGGCCCCGCCCGGCGCCGCAGCCTGGGCCGGCGCGTGCTGCTGCGTCGCGTACGCGCGGACGGATTCGGCTGGGGTGCCGCACCCCGGGCAGGCGAGGGCGCCGTTGAGGTGCCGTCGGCACGGGAGGCAGTAGTCCATGACGCCGGAAGGATAAGTTCCGCACAGGGAGCGCTCCTAGAGATCTCCGTGAAGGTTCCGTGCGGAACTGGTGTTTCGCGTTTGCCCAGTTGAGGTCAAGCCCCGCCATTCCACGCTACTTCCGACACACCGGAGCGGTCCGGCGCACGGCGTACGTGCGTCGGACCGCTCCGGCGTGACAGCGTCCCTTTCAGCCGTCCCTTTCGGCGTGCCTCGGGTCAGGTTTTCCTACGGGTCGTCATGGCGCGCTGGATCAGGATGAACGCGCACAGCAGCACACCGGTGGCGATCTTCGTCCACCAGGAGCTGAGCGTGCCCTCGAACTGGATGATGCTCTTGATCAGGCCCAGGACGAGGACACCGAAGAGGGTGCCCAGGACGTAGCCGGAGCCGCCCGTCAGCAACGTGCCGCCGATGACGACCGCGGCGATCGCGTCGAGTTCCATCCCGGTCGCGTGCAGCGGGTCACCGGACTGGATGTACAGGGTGAAGAGGAGGCCGGCCAGGGCCGAGCAGAAGCCGCTCACCGTGTACACGGCGATCTTGGTGCCGCCCTGCGGCAGGCCCATCAGCATGGCCGACTGCTCGTTGCCGCCGATGGCGTACACCCGCCGTCCGAAGCGCGTGTAGTGCAGGACGTAGAACGCCACGGCGAGGACGACGAGCGCGACGATGGCGCCGACCGACAGGAAGCCCATCCCCAGCGACGCCTGTGCCTGGGCCATGCTGCTCACCGAGGAGTCGTCGATGGCGATCGACTCCTTGCTGATGACCAGGCACAGGCCCCGGAAGAGGAAGAGGCCGGCGAGGGTCACGATGAAGGGCTGGATCTCGAAGTTGTGGATCACATAGCCCATCAGGAAGCCGCCGAAGGCTCCCACGCCCAGCGCGATGGGGATGACGACCAGGATGGGCAGGCCCTGCTTCTCCACGAGCCACGCGGTGAGCATGGTCGTGAAGCCGATCACGGAGCCGACGGACAGGTCGATACCGCCGGACAGGATGACGAAGGTGGCGCCGACGGCGGCGACCAGAAGGTAGCCGTTGTCGATGAAGAGGTTGAGGAAGACCTGCGGTTCGCCGAAACCGTAGTTCGTGTAGCGGCTCAGGCCCGCGACGTACATCGCGAGGAAGAGCGTGGCGGTCACCAGGACGGGCAGGCGCCGGTCGCCGAGCAGCCGAGCGCCCTTGGACGCCGTACGACTGTCCGGTGCCTTGGCCTTGGGGGTCTGGGTGGTCGCGCTCATCACGACACCTCCATCTTGGGGGCTGCCGCGGTGGTCGGGGTGGTGTCCGCCGGGGTGGCGGCCGACGTGCCGCTTCCGTTCGCGCCGGGTCCGGAGCCCAACCTGGCGCCGAACACCTTGGCGCGGAACTTCGGGGACTGGAGCAGGCAGACGACGATGACGACGGCGGCCTTGAAGACCAGGTTGGTCTGGGTCGGCACGCCGATGGTGTAGATCGTGGTGGTCAGGGTCTGGATGACGAGGGCGCCCACCACCGTGCCGCCGATGGAGAACCGGCCGCCCAGGAGCGAGGTGCCGCCGATCACCACGGCGAGGATCGCGTCGAGCTCGATCCACAGACCGGCGTTGTTGCCGTCCGCGGCCGAGGTGTTGGAGCTGATCATCAGGCCCGCGATGCCGGCGCACAGCGCGCAGAACACGTACACCATGATCTTGATGCGGCGGGACCTGATGCCGACCAGGCGGCTGGCCTCGGCGTTGCCGCCGACCGACTCGACCAGCAGGCCGAGGGCCGTACGGCGGGTCAGCGCCACGGTGACGGCCACGACCGCGGCCACCACGAAGATGGAGAAGGGCAGGGTCAGCCAGTAGCCGCCGCCGATCAGCTTGTACGGCTCGCTGTTGATGGTGATGATCTGGCCGTCGGTGATCAGCTGGGCCACGCCGCGTCCGGCGACCATGATGATGAGCGTCGCGATGATGGGCTGGATGCCCATCCGGGCCACCAGGAAGCCGTTCCACAGGCCGCAGACCACCGCGGCCACCAGGCCGATGCCCATGGCCAGGAACACCCCGGACAGGGCGTCCTGGTCGGACTGGTCGCTGATGTACGAGCAGGTCAGGGCTCCGGTGATGGCGACCACGGCGCCGACCGAGAGGTCGATGCCGCCGGTGGCGATGACCAGGGTCATACCGACCGCCACCAGGATGAGCGGCGAGCCGAACAGCACGATCGAGACGAGGCTGCCGTAGAGGTGGCCGTCCGTCATCTTGATCGAGAAGAAGTCGGGGGTGAAGGGAACGTTGATCAGCAGCAGGACGACCAGCACGGCCACCGGCCAGAACAGGTGATGCTGCGTCAGCGCTCGCCATCGGGGAGTGGTGGTCACTGGTGCTCTCCGCTCGCGATGGTCTCCAGGATCCGGGTGGGGGTGATCTCGGGCCCGTTGGCGAGCTGCGCGACGAGCTTGCGGTCGCGCAGCACTCCGATGGTGTGGCTGAGCCGGAGCACCTCTTCCAGCTCGGCGGCGATGTACAGCACTGCCATGCCTTCCTCGGAGAGCGAGACCACGAGTTTCTGGATCTCCGCCTTCGCGCCGACGTCGATGCCGCGCGTCGGTTCGTCCAGGATCAGCAGCTTCGGCTGGGTGATGAGCCAGCGGGCGAGCAGCACCTTCTGCTGGTTGCCGCCGCTGAGCCGGCCGACGCGGGCCTCGGGGTTGGCGGGGCGGATGTCCAGCGCCTTGATGTACTTGGCGACGAGTTCGTCGCGCTGGGCGGCCGGGATGGGCCGGGTCCAGCCGCGGGCCGCCTGGAGCGCGAGGATGATGTTCTCCCGCACCGTCAGGTCGGGTACCAGGCCTTCGGTCTTGCGGTTCTCCGAGCAGAACGCGACGCCCGCGGAGATCGCGTCGTTCGGGGCGCTCATCGAGACCTGCTTGCCGCCGATGGTGACCTTGCCGCTGTCGGGCTGGTCGGCGCCGAAGAGCAGCCGGGCGAGTTCGGTGCGCCCGGAGCCGAGCAGGCCGGCCAGGCCGAGGACCTCGCCCTTCTTGATCTCCAGGTCGAAGGGGGCGACGCCGCCCACCCTGCCGAGGCCGTCAGCCTTGAGCAGCGTCTCGCCGACGTCGGCTTGCAGCTGGTGCTCGTGGATCTCCTCCAGCTGGTCCATGGCCTTGCCGATCATGAGCTGGATCAGTCCGACCTGGTCGAGCTCGCTGACCAGGTGCTCGCCGACCAGGGCGCCGTTGCGCAGGACCGTCATCCGGTCGCAGATCTCGTAGATCTGGTCGAGGAAGTGCGAGACGAACAGGATCGCGACGCCTTCGTCCCTCAGCTGCCGCATCAGGCGGAACAGTTCGAGGACCTCGTCGCGGTCGAGGCTGGACGTCGGCTCGTCCAGGACCAGCACCTTGGTGCCGGCTCCCGAGCCGTCGCTGTCGCCGGTGCCGACCGACCGTACGATCGCGACCAGTTGCTGCACGGCCAGCGGGTACGAGGACAGGGGCGCGGTGACGTCGATGTCGAGGCCGAGCCGGTCGACCAGCTCCGCCGCCTCCTGGCGCATGCGCTTCCACTGGATGCGGCCGAAGCGGGTGGGTTCACGTCCGATGAAGATGTTCTCCGCCACCGACAGGTTGGGACAGAGGTTCACCTCCTGGTACACCGTGCTGATGCCGGCCTGCTGCGCCTGCAGCGGGCTGCCGATCCGCACGGACTTGCCGTCGAGGGTGACCGTGCCGCCGTCCAGCGAGTAGACGCCGGTCAGCACCTTGATCAGAGTGGATTTTCCGGCGCCGTTCTCGCCCATCAGGGCGTGGATCTCACCGGGGAAGAGCCGGAAGTCGACACCCGACAGAGCCCGTACCCCCGGAAACTCCTTGACTATGCCCGTCATCTCCAGGACGGGCTTCGGCTCTGCCATAACTCTCCTAGCGCGGGACCACCGGCTTTGTCCAGTGGGGAAATTCACTTACCTGGCCTGTATTACGTTCGTTTCGCCCCCGGAAGGGGTCGGTTCGGGCTGGACCGCAACCTTCGGGTTGGAAGCCCCCCTCATGTGGGGTGGAGTCACGGCAGCGCTCCTCATCGAATCGAGTCGCTGCAGGCCCAGCGGGCCCGGCCGACCGAGGCTTCGGTCGGCCGGAGGCTCCTGCCGGTGGGTGCGGTCGGTCAGTACTTGCGGGTGGGGAGGGCGGCCTTGGCCTGGTCCTGCATGAAGTCGCTCTCCTTGGTCTTGATCCAGCGCTCGACCGTCTCGCCGTCCTTGACCTTCTGCACGACCTCCATCAGCTGGGGGCCGAGCAGCGGGTTGCACTCGACGATGGCGTTGATCTTGCCCTCGGACATGGCGACGAAGCCGTCCTTCACGCCGTCGACCGTGACGATCAGGATGTCCTTGCCGGGCTTCTTGCCGGCCGCCTCGATGGCCTGGATGGCGCCTATGCCCATGTCGTCGTTGTGCGCGAACAGCACGTCGATGTCCGGGTTGGACTGGAGGAAGGCGGCCATGACCTGCTTGCCCCCGGCCCGGGTGAAGTCGCCGGTCTGGCTGACGACGATCTTCCAGTCGTCCGCGTGGTCGGCGTCCATGACCTCCTTGAAGCCCTTGGCACGCTCGATCGCGGGGGCGGCACCGGTGGTGCCCTCCAGCTGGGCGATCTTCACGGCACCCTTGTGGCCGGCCTTCTCCAGGACCTTCTCCAGGATCTTGGCGGCGCGCCGGCCCTCGTCCGTGAAGTCGGAGCCGACGAGGGTGACGTACAGGGACTCGTCGGAGGTCTCGACGGAGCGGTCGGTGAGGACCACCGGGATCTTCTTGGCCTTGGCCTCCTTCAGCACCGCGTCCCAGCCGGTGACGACCACCGGCGAGAAGGCTATGACGTCCACGCCCTGCGTGATGTAGCTGCGGATCGCGGAGATCTGGTTCTCCTGCTTCTGCTGCGCGTCGGAGAACTTGAGGGTGTAACCCGCCTCCTTGGCCGCCGACTTGACCGAGTCGGTGTTGGCGCTGCGCCAGCCGCTCTCCGAGCCGACCTGGGAGAAGCCGAGGACGAGCGCCTTGCTGTCGCCGGAGGTGGAGCCCGAGGGGCTGTCGTCCTCCTTGGCGCAGGCCGCCAGGCCCGTCGCAGCCGCCACGCCGACCGCCGCGGTGAGGAAGTTCCTTCTGTTGAGCATGGGTCTTCTCCTTTGAAGAGCCGGTCCGGGGATGGACCACTGGTACTCGATGGGACCGGCCGCACTGCGTCCAGCCTGTCGATCATTGTTCGAGATTTCGTCCGCACCGGTGGTGGAAGTCGATCAGTTGGTGCGGTTGGTGCGGTTAGTGCGCTTGGTGCGGTTGGTGCCGCGTCAGCCGGGAGCGTTCCCCGGCTGCGGGACGTACGGGAAGGTGCTGGCGCGGACGACGAGTTGAGGTTCGATGGCGACGCGGGACGTCCCGGAGGGGGGCCGGCCCTCGATGAGGTCCAGCAGCAGGGCAATGCTCCGTTTGCCCACCGTCGCGAAGTCCTGCCGGACGGTGGTGAGCGGCGGAGCGAAGAACTCCGACTCCGGGATGTCGTCGAAGCCGACCACCGCGACGTCCTGGGGAGTGCGCACTCCCGCCTCACGCAGAGCCCGCAACACCCCCAGTGCCATCTGGTCGTTGGCGACGAAGACGGCGGTCAGGCCACGGCCCACCCAGCCGGCCAGTTCCTGGCCCGCACGGTAGCCGGACAGCGGACTCCAGTCACCCCCCAGCGGCAGCGGCGGTTCGACACCCGCCTCTTCGAGGGTCGCCCGCCAGCCGTCGACCCGGTCCACCGCCTCCTGCCAGTCCTCGGGTCCGGCGAGATGCCAGACCGTGCGGTGACCGGAGGCCAGCAGATGACCGGTGGCCAGCCGCGCGCCCAGGCGCTGGTCCACGTTGACGCTGGGGATCTCCACGCCGGTCCCCGTTCCCACGGCCACCACCGGGAAGGGCTGGCGCAGTTCGGCGAGGGCCTCGACCGCCGACCGCTGCGGGGCGAGGGCGATCACTCCCTCCACCCCACCCTGGCTGAGGTGGTCCAGGGCCTCGGACAGTGTCTCCACCGTCAGTCTGCGCAGACTGACCGTCGAGACGACGTATCCCTCGGTACGCGCCGCATCCTCCAGCGCGAACAGCGTGCTGGCCGGTCCGTAGAGCGTGGTGTTGGAGGCGACGACACCCAGGGTGCGGGTGCGCCGGGTCACCAGGGCCCGTGCGGAGGAGTTGCGGCGGTAGCCCATCTCCTCGATCGCACGCTGCACCCGGGCCCGTGTCTCGTCCCGCACGTTGGGGTGATCCCCCAGTACGCGGGACACGGTCTGGTGGGACACACCGGCCAGGCGTGCCACGTCGGCCATGGTGGGCGGCCGGAGCTGAGTGTGGTTCACGGCCGCACCTCCTTGGTGATCGGCTGCTGGTGAGTCCTGCGGGCCGGGCGGGTGGTTCCGCGCCGTCGGCTTCACGCCGGGGTTCCGGAGAGCCCCAGGACACCGGGCGGGAAGGCGGGTTGAGGCACTGCCGACACGACGCTCACACCTCCTTGGATGCCATGGGACGACGACTGGTGAATGCGGAGGTCATTGTGAGCGCTAACAATTCCCGTCGGTCAAGAGGGCTGCGCCAGGGTGGTCGTCACGGTTGGATAACGCGCCGGACGGGCGCCCCGACCGGCGGGTGACCGGTAACGTCCCTGGGTGCGGACGTGAAAGCCGGGACGACCGGACCGTCGCCGGCCGCCCCGGTCGTCGCACCGGAACCGTTGTGGGTTCGAACCATTGACACTCCGACCGGGTCGTCTTTACTGTCGCGACAGCATTTCGAACAAGTGACGATATCTCGAACAAGCCAAGGACTTAGGGAGTACCGTGCGCATCACGGGAATCAGCACGCACGTGGTCGGGACGCCGTGGCGGAACCTGACCTACGTCCAGGTGCACACCGACGAGGGACTCAGCGGCGTCGGCGAGACCCGCATGCTGGGCCACACCGACGCACTGCTCGGCTATCTGCGCGAGGCGGAGCAGAACCACATTCTCGGCTCCGACCCGTTCGCTGTCGAGGATCTGGTCAAGCGCATGAAGTACGGCGACTACGGCCGGGCCGGCGAGATCGTGATGTCCGGCATCGCCGTGATCGAGATGGCGTGCTGGGACATCAAGGGCAAGGCTCTCGGGGTGCCGGTGTGGCAGCTCCTGGGCGGCAAGGTCACCGACAAGGTCAAGGCCTACGCCAACGGCTGGTACACCACCGAGCGGACGCCGGAGGCGTACCACAAGGCCGCCAAGGGAGTCATGGAGCGCGGCTACAAGGCGCTCAAGATCGATCCCTTCGGCACCGGGCACTTCGAGCTGGACCACCAGCAGAGCCTGTACGCCGTCTCCCTCATCGAGGCCGTGCGCGACGCCATCGGGCCGGACGCCGAGCTGATGCTGGAGATGCACGGCCGCTTCTCCCCCGCCACGGCCATCCGGCTGGCGAAGGACCTCGCGCCCTTCAAGCCCGCGTGGCTGGAGGAGCCCTGCCCGCCGGAGAACCTGAAGGCGCTGGAGAAGGTCGCCGCCAAGGTCGACATCCCGGTCGCCACGGGTGAGCGGATCCACGACCGGATCGAGTTCCGGGAGCTCTTCGAGAGCCAGGCCGTGGACATCATCCAGCCGGACGTGGGTCACATCGGCGGCATCTGGGAGACCCGCAAGCTGGCCGCGACCGCCGAGGCCCACTACGTGCTGGTCGCGCCGCACAACGTCGGCGGCCCGGTCCTCACCGCCGCTTCCCTCCAGGTCGGCTTCACCTCGCCGAACTTCAAGATCCTGGAGCACTTCAACGACTTCGCGGACGCGGAGATCAAGAAGGTCATCAAGGGGGCGCCCGAGGTGATCGACGGGTACTTCCACCTCTCCGACGCCCCCGGTCTGGGTGTCGAGCTGGACGTCGACGCCGCCGCCGAGTTCCCGCAGCAGCAGGCCCGGTTCGACCTGTGGGCCGAGGGCTGGGAGCAGCGGAAGCCGAAGGGCGCCAAGTGAGCACGGCCGTCGTCGTCGAGGCGCCCGGCGAGCACCGCCTCACCCCGCACACGCCCCGCGAGCCGGGCGCCGGCGAGGCGCTGGTGCGCGTCCACGCCGTCGGCATCTGCGGCAGCGACCGCGAGGTGTACCAGGGCAACCGGCCCGAGGGGTACGTCCGCTACCCGCTGACCCCGGGCCACGAGTGGTCCGGCACGGTCGAAGCGGTCGGCGCCGGGGTCCCCGAGGCGCTCGTCGGCCGGAAGGTCGTCGGGGAGGGTTTCCGCAACTGCCAGGTCTGCGACCGCTGCCACGCGGGCGAGACCACCCTGTGCACGGCGGGGTACGAGGAGACCGGGTTCACCCAGCCCGGGGCGATGGCCACCACCCTCACCCTGCCTGCCCGGCTGCTGCACGCCCTGCCGGACGACGCCGACCTGACGGCGGCGGCCCTGCTGGAGCCGGCCGCGTGTATCGCGGCGGCCGCGATCAAGGCGAACGCGCGGCCGGGTGAGCGGGTGGCCGTCGTCGGCACCGGCACCCTCGGCATGTTCGCCGTGCAGTTCCTGAAGGCGGGCTCCCCGGCGGAGCTGCTGGTCGTCGGCACACGCAACGACCGCGAGGCCCTGTCGAGGCAGTTCGGCGCCACGGACTTCCGCACGAAGGACCAGACGGACCCCGGACTCCCCGACGACTTCGACGTCGTCATCGAGACCGCCGGGTCCGCGTCCGCCGCGCGCACCGCCGCCTCCCTGCTCAGGCGCGGCGGACGCCTGGTCCTGACGGGCATCCCGGCGCCGGGCGCCGAGGGCCTGGACCCGACCGACCTGGTCGTACGGCAGCTGGAGGTGCACACCGTCTTCGGTGCGCCGCCGGACGCCTGGGCGCACACGGTGCGGGTCTTCGGGGCAGGACTGCTCGATCCGTTGCCGCTGGTCACGCACGAGCTGCCGCTCGACGGGTTCCCCGAGGCCATCGAGCTGGTGGGATCCGGCGATCCGAAGGTGGGCAAGGTCCTGCTCCGCCCCTAGACGTACGCCGGTACGGGGGCGACCTGACGGCTTCCGTACCGGCGTACACCCAGCCCCCCACGCCTTGAGCCGCGAACTTCGTCCGAAATACCGAACAGAAGGACAGACAGTGACCGACGCTTCCGCCACGGCGGCCCGCAGGCCCGGTGAGCAGGCACTCACCACCCTCGGCCTGGGCGCGCCCGCCCTCGACCCCGCGGACGCCTCACCGCACACCTTCCCCGGCGGCGGCAGCTGGCGCACCGAAGTTCCCTCGTGCGAGGGTCCCGAAGCGCTGGCCGTCGTCCTGAAGGAGGCCTCCCGCCTCGACGTGCCGATCCACCGGATCAGCCAGGGCAGCGGTGTGTGGATGCTGACCGACTCGGAGATCACCGAGATGGTCGAGGCGACCGACGAGCGTGACATCGAGCTCTGTCTGTTCACCGGCCCGCGCGGCACCTGGGACATCGGCGGCTCGACCCGGACCGACTCGCGCGGCGGCGGCCTGCGCGCCCGCGGCCACGACGCGGTCGCCGGATGCGTCGAAGACGCCGTCCGGGCAACCGAGTTGGGCGTCAAGTGTCTGCTGGTCGCCGACGAGGGCGTGCTGTGGACGCTGCACCGGGCGCGGCTGGCCGGGATCATCCCGGCCGACACGACTCTCAAGGTGAGCGCCCTCATTGGGCCCGTGAACCCGGCCGCGTACGCGGTGTACGAGAACCTCGGCGGCGACTCGATCAACGTGCCGAGCGATCTGACGCTCGATCACCTCACCGAGATCCGGCGGGTTTCCGCCGCTCCCATGGACATGTACATCGAGGCTCCCGACGATCTCGGCGGCTACGTGCGGATGTACGAGGTCGCCGAGCTGATCCGGCGCGGCGCACCGATCTATCTGAAGTTCGGCCTGTCGAAGGCCCCGGGGATCTACCCGTACGGTCATCACATGCGCGACGTGACCTTGAACAGTGCCCGGGAACGGGTGCGGCGCGGCCGGCTCGCCCTGGACCTGCTGGCACGGCACGGAGCGGACGGCGACATGGCTCCGCTGGGCTCCCGGCTGCCCGGCGATCTGCGTCGGTTCGAAACGCCCTCATAACGTTCCGGACAACGCCCCTTCACAAAAGACCACGCAGCCGCACACAATCCCACACACCCCTTCTTCGGTCAGCACCTCGCACCGCTCCAGGCAGCGTCCCCGCATCGCCAGACCGAGCCCGCCCCACACATCAAGGATGATGATCATGCGTACTCGCCGAGCCTCACTCGCCGCCATAGCCGGCGCTGCCTCCCTCGCCCTGACCCTGTCCGCCTGCGGCCAGAGCGGCGAGGGCGGCAGCGAGACGGCGACCGACAGCGCCAAGGGAGGCACCATCGGCATCGCGATGCCCACCAAGTCCTCCGAGCGCTGGATCGCCGACGGCAACAACGTCAAGAAGGACCTGGAGTCCAAGGGCTACAAGACCAAGCTGGTCTACGGCGAGGACGACCCGGACCAGCAGGTCTCCCAGGTCGAGAACCTGATCACACAGGGCGTCAAGGCGCTGATCATCGCGGCCATCGACAACAAGTCGATGAACAACGTCCTGCAGCAGGCCAAGGACGCCGACATCCCGGTGATCTCCTACGACCGCCTGATCCTCGGCACCGAGAACGTCGACTACTACGCCTCCTTCGACAACGAGAAGGTCGGCGAGCTCCAGGGCAACTACATCGTCGAGAAGCTCGGCCTGAAGGACGGCAGCAAGAAGGGCCCGTTCAACATCGAGCTCTTCGCCGGCTCGAACGACGACAACAACACCCGCTACTTCTTCCAGGGCGCGATGAACGTCCTGCAGCCCTACATCGACAAGAAGCAGCTCGTCGTCCGGTCCGGCCAGACCAAGCTGACCCAGGTCAGCACCCTGCGCTGGGACGGCGGCGTCGCCCAGAAGCGCATGGACGACATCCTGACCTCGGCCTACAAGAGCGAGCGGGTCGACGCGGTCCTGTCGCCCTACGACGGCATCTCCATCGGCATCCTCTCCGCGCTGAAGTCGGACGACTACGGCTCCAAGAGCAAGCCGCTGCCGGTCGTCACCGGTCAGGACGCCGAGGTCGCCTCGGTGAAGTCGATCATCGCGGGCCAGCAGTCGATGACCGTCTACAAGGACACCCGCGAGCTCGCCAAGGTGTCCTCGAACATGGTCGACGCGCTGCTCAACGACAAGAAGCCCGAGACGAACGACACCAAGACGTACGACAACGGCTCGAAGGTCGTCCCGGCCTACCTGCTGGAGCCGGTCGCCGTCGACAAGGCCAACTACCAGACGGTCGTCGTGGACTCCGGCTACATCAAGGAAAGCGACCTGAAGTAACCGCCACCCCCCTAGTGATTGGAAGGCACGACCATGGCGGGACCCGTCCTGGAAATGCGCTCGATCGTCAAGACCTTTCCCGGCGTCAAAGCGCTGTCGGACGTCACACTGACCGTCCAGCAGGGCGAGGTCCATGCCATCTGCGGGGAGAACGGCGCCGGCAAGTCGACCTTGATGAAGGTCCTCTCCGGCGTCCACCCGCACGGCACGTACGAGGGCGAGATCCTTTTCGAGGGTGACGTCTGCGAGTTCAAGGACATCCGGGCCAGTGAGCATCACGGCATCGTGATCATTCACCAGGAACTGGCCCTGGTGCCCTACCTCTCCCTCGCGGAGAACATCTTCCTCGGCAACGAACACGCCACGCGCGGGTTCATCAACTGGAACGACACCCTCAAGCACGCCAGCGAACTGCTGCGCCGGGTCGGTCTCTCCGACCACCCGGAGACCCGCGTCGCCGACATCGGCGTGGGCAAGCAGCAGCTCGTGGAGATCGCCAAGGCGCTGTCGAAGAAGGTGAAGCTGCTCATCCTCGACGAGCCGACCGCGGCTCTGAACGACGAGGACAGCGGCAAACTCCTGGATCTCATCCTGGAGTTGAAGAAGCAGGGCATCACCGCGATCATCATCTCCCACAAGCTGAACGAGATCCGCAAGGTCGCCGACTCGGTGACGATCCTGCGGGACGGGCGCACCATCGAGACGCTCGACGTGAAGGCCGCGGAGACGACCGAGGACCGGATCATCAGCGGGATGGTCGGCCGCGACCTGGAGAACCGCTTCCCGGAGCGCTCTCCGCACGAGCCGGAGGAGGGCCGGGCGCCCGCCCTGGAAGTCCGCAACTGGACCGTGCACCACCCGATCGACCAGCAGCGCAAGGTGGTCGACGACGTGTCGCTCCAGGTGCGCCGCGGGGAGATCGTCGGCATCGCGGGCCTGATGGGCGCCGGCCGCACCGAGCTCGCGATGAGCGTCTTCGGGCGCTCCTACGGCCGGTACGCGGGCGGCACGGTCCTCAAGGACGGCACGGAGATCCGTACGAAGTCCGTCCCGGAGGCGGTCAAGCACGGCATCGCGTACGTCACCGAGGACCGCAAGCACTACGGCCTCAACCTCATCGACACCATCGGGCGGAACATTTCGCTCAGCGCCCTGGGCAAGGTCGCCAAGCGCGGTGTGGTCGACGAGCACGAGGAACGGCAGGTCGCCGAGGGCTTCCGCAAGTCCATGAACATCAAGGCGCCGACCGTCTTCGAGCCGGTGGGCAAGCTGTCCGGCGGCAACCAGCAGAAGGTCGTCCTCAGCAAGTGGATCTTCGCGGGTCCCGATGTGCTGATCCTGGACGAGCCGACGCGCGGCATCGACGTCGGTGCCAAGTACGAGATCTACACGGTCATCGACCAGCTGGCGGCCCAGGGCAAGGCGGTCGTCTTCATCTCCTCCGAGCTGCCGGAGCTGCTGGGCATGTGTGACCGCATCTACACGATGGCCGCGGGGCGGCTGACCGGTGAGTTCTCGCGGGCCGAGGCCTCGCAGGAATCACTGATGCGCCAGATGACAAAGGACAAAGAGGTAACCCGATGAGCACGGACGTGACCGCCAAGACGCCGGCCCCCGCGCCGCCCGGCAAGGGCGGTTCGGCGACCGGTGACAGCCTGCTGCACCTGATGCTGGACGGCATGCGCCGCAACATGCGGCAGTACGGCATGCTGTTCGCCCTCGGTCTGATCGTGGTGCTGTTCGCCGTGTGGACCAACGGTGACCTGCTGCTGCCGCGCAACGTCTCCAATCTGGTGCTGCAGAACAGCTACATCCTGATCCTCGCGATCGGCATGATGCTCGTCATCATCGCGGGCCACATCGACCTGTCGGTCGGCTCGCTGACGGCGTTCGTGGGCGCGGTGGGAGCCGTGCTGATGGTCAACCACGACATCGCCTGGCCCATCGCCCTGGTGATGTGTCTGGCCATCGGAGCGGCGGCCGGTGCCGCGCAAGGGTTCCTCATCGCGTATCTCGGCATCCCGTCGTTCATCGTGACGCTGGCGGGCATGCTGACCTTCCGCGGGCTCACGGAGATCTTCCTGGAGGGCCAGACGATCGGCCCGTTCCCGGAGGGCCTGCAGAAGGTCGCCAACAGCTTCCTGCCCGAGGTCGGCCCGGACACCAACTACCACAACCTCACGCTGCTGCTGGGCCTCGCCGTGATCGTGTTCGTGGTGCTCCAGGAGCTCCGCGACCGCAAGCGGCAGCAGGAGTTCGCCCTCGAGGTGCCGCCCGCCAAGCTCTTCGCGCTCAAGCTCGTCGCGCTGGTGGCCGCGGTGCTCACCGTCACGATGCTGCTCGCCAGCTACAAGGGCGCCCCGATCGTGCTGCTGATCCTCGGCACCCTGGTCGTCGGCTTCGGCTACATCATGCGCAACGCGATCATCGGCCGGCACATCTACGCGATCGGCGGCAACCTGCCCGCCGCCAAGCTGTCGGGCGTCAAGGACAAGAAGGTCACCTTCCTCGTCTTCCTCAACATGGGCATGCTCGCGGCCCTGGCGGGTCTGGTCTTCGCCGCCCGCTTCAACGCGGCCTCGCCCAAGGCCGGCCTCAACTTCGAGCTGGAGGCCATCGCGGCCGCCTTCATCGGCGGCGCGTCGATGAGCGGCGGTGTCGGTACCGTCCTCGGCGCGATCATCGGCGGTGTGGTCCTGGGCGTGCTGAACAACGGCATGAACCTGGTCGGCATCGGCACCGACTGGCAGCAGGTCATCAAGGGCCTGGTACTGCTGGCGGCGGTCGGATTCGACGTATGGAACAAGCGCAAGGTCGGTTCGTAAACGACCACGCCAGCACGTAAGGGCCCCGCCGGCAGGCGGGGCCCTTTTCCACGGGAGGCAGGAGAAAGCCGGTGAAGTCGCTCTTCGGCAAGCTCGCCGACGGCACGGAAGTCCACAGCTGGGCCCTGGAGAACGGCGGCACCCGCCTGAAGGTCCTCTCCTGGGGCGGCGTCGTCCAGTCCCTGGAGATCCCGGACCGCGAGGGCCGGTACGCCAACGTCTCCCTGGGCTTCGACACCATCGAGGACTACGTCGCGGGGAGCCCGTACTTCGGCGCGCTGATCGGCCGCTACGGCAACCGCATCGCCGAGGGCCGGTTCACCCTGGACGGCGAGAGCTACCAGGTGAGCGTCAACGACGGCGCCAACAGCCTGCACGGCGGCGCCCAGGGCTTCGACAAGCGGGTGTGGGACGTCGAGCCGTTCACCGAGGGTTCCGACGTCGGCCTGTACCTGTACCGCACGAGCGTCGACGGCGAGATGGGCTACCCCGGCACGCTCAGGACGAAGGTGACCTACACCCTCACCCGGCAGGGCGACTGGCGCATCGACTACGAGGCCACCACCGACCACGCCACCGTCGTCAACCTCACCAGCCACGTGTACTGGAACCTGGCCGGCGAGAGCAGCGGCACCATCTACGACCACGAGCTGGAGATCGCGGCCTCCCGCTACACGCCGGTCGACTCGGGGCTGATCCCCACCGGCGAGATGGCGGACGTGGCGGGCACCCCCTTCGACTTCCGTCGCCCCAAGACGGTCGGCGAGGACCTCCGGGCCGCCCACCAGCAGCTGCTGTACAGCAAGGGCATCGACCACAACTACGTCCTCGACAAGGGGATCACGGGCGAGCCGGAGCACATCGCGACGCTGAAGGACCCGTCCTCCGGGCGGACCATGAAGATCGCGACGACCGAGCCGGGCCTGCAGTTCTACTCCGGCAACTTCCTCGACGGCACCCTCGTGGGCAGCGGCGGCACCGTCTACCGCCAGGGCGACGCCCTCTGCCTGGAGACCCAGCACTACCCTGACGCTCCGAACCACCCGTCGTTCCCGTCCACCGTGCTGCGGCCGGGGCAGACGTACCGGACGACGACGGTGCACTCGTTCGACGCGTGAGTCCTCTTCACAGGTAACGCACAAGTTCTTACCCGTTTCTCAGCGGTTGAACAGCGCCACCCCAGCCTCCGTATGTAAGGGCGGCCCGTGCTCCCCCGCGCGGGCCACCCAAGACGACGGGCCCGGTCGTCCCCACCGGGCCCGCCCCATACGGAGGCTCCCTTGGCTGACAACGTCACCTCGCTGTTCCGCAGCACCGCGGCGCACAGCCCGTCGATGGCGGCGCTGACCCGTGAGGGCGGCGAAGGGGCCGGGCCGGTCGACTTCTGTATCCCCTGCAACCCCTACTTCCCCACCCCCGCCATGTTCGACGACATGGCGGCCCGGCTGCGGGACATCATCACGTACTACCCGAGCAGCGCCGACACCATCACGGCCGAGCTGTGCAGTCTGCTCCAACTCCCGCCGCAGTGCGTGGCGATGGGCAACGGCTCCACCGAACTCATCACCTGGATCGACCACCTGCTGGTGCGCGAGTCCCTCGCCATCCCCGTCCCCACCTTCGGCCGCTGGACCGACCAGCCGATGGAGACCGGCAAGCGGGTCGACATGTTCCCGCTCCAGGAGTCCAGCGGATTCGCCCTGGACCTCGCCCAGTACGCCGAGTTCATCCGCGCCCGCGGCACCCGGGTGGCCGTCATCTGCAACCCGAACAACCCCGACGGCGGCTTCCTGCACAAGCACGCGGTCGTGCAGTTCATGGACGCCATGGCCGACCTGGACCTGGTCGTGATCGACGAGTCGTTCCTGGAGTTCGCGGACGCGGAGGTCGAGCCGAGCGTCGTCCACGAGGCCATGCTGCGGCCCAACGTGGTCGTCCTGCGCAGCCTCGGCAAGAACTTCGGCCTGCACGGCATACGGTTCGGCTACCTGGTCGCCAACCCGGCCCTGGCGGGCCGGATCCGCTCGATGCTCCCCAAGTGGAACCTCAACTCCTTCGCCGAGCACGTGGTGTTCATCCTGAAGGAGCACGGCGCCGAGTACGCGCAGAGCCTCCAGCAGGTCCGCCGCGACCGGCTGGACATGGCCGGCCAGCTCGCGAACCTGCCCGGCCTGACCGTCTACCCCTCCCAGGGGAACTTCCTCTTCGTACGCCTGCCGGTGGGCGCCGAAGGCACCGTGGTCCGGGACCGGATGCTCACCGAGCACCGGATCCTCGTCCGCGAGTGCGGCAACAAGATCGGCTCCTCAAGCCGCTTCCTGCGACTCGTGGTGCGCCCCCAGGTGGACGTGCGTCGCCTGGTGTCCGGCCTGGAACAGGTGCTCTACGGGACCAGGAGGGGAGCCGCCGTGCCCGAGCTGGCTACAGGGACCAGCTACAGCTCGGGTACGGCGGCAGTTGACCGGTTGGTCGGTGCCACCAACGGCGCGGGCATGCAGGGCCTCGCCGCTCAGGCCATGGCCGCCGCGCCGGGGTTCTCATCCGCCCCGTCCGTCGGCGCCGGCATGCCGATGCCCGCCGCGGCGCAGACCGCTCAGCCGGGTCAGCCGTTCGGGGCCGGGATGCCGATGCCGGCGGTGGCCCAGGCAGCCCCGCAGCCGGTCGGCTACCCGGCCCCGACTCCGGTACCGGCGCCGAGGCCCGCGCCCATGCCCGCGCCCGCGCCCATGCCCGCGCCCGCGCCCATGCCCGCTCCGATGCCCGCGGCGGCCGCCGCACCCGCCGCCGCGATGGGGCAGACCCCACCGGGCGTCCCGGCCCGCGGCGGTCTCACCGCGGCCCAGGTCCGCGGCATGACCGCCCCGAGCTCCGCACAGGACCTGACGGCGGCCCCGGCGACCGGCTGGCCCAACGCCCAGAGCTGGCCGAACGCGGCAGGGATGGGCCAGGCCGGGTAGCCCCGTCCTACACGCCGTCCTACACCGGGTTCAGCCGCCACTGCTGGCAGGTGTTGTTCAGCCACGTCCACTGACGTACGTCGGCGGAGTCCGCGGTGGAGCAGTCGGCGACGTCGGCGACCTTGCCGGTGGCCTGGTTCGCGATCCTGACGTAGCCGCTGTCGGTGGCGACGAACCGGTACCGCTGGCAGGTGTTGTTCAGCCAGGACCACTGGCGCAGGTCGGCACCGTCGGCGGAGGAGCAGCCGGCGGTGTCGAGCACCTTGCCGGTGGCGACGTTCACCAGTCTGCTGGTGTCGTCGCCCTGGTCCTCGATCCGCCACCGCTGGTTGTTGCCGCCGCTGCAGCTGTACTGCTGCACATTGGCACCGTCGGCCGTCGAACTCCCGGCGACGTCGAGGCACTTGCCGCTGTTGCGGTTGGTGATCGTGTACGTCGTCGAGGCGGTGGAGGGCTCACCGGACGGACCCGTCACGCTCGCCCCGAGCCTGACCGGCGTACCGAAGTTCGGCGTGCCGTCGGAGTTCCAGGCGATCTTCTGGGCCCGTGCCGTACGCCCGTTGTCGCAGCCCTCGGAGGCGGCGTCGTTGGCGTGGTAGACGATCCAGTCCTCGGTGCCGTCGGGGGACTTGAAGTGACCGTGGTGACCGGGGCCGTAGACACCGTTCGCGTCGTTGCGCTGGAACACCGGTGTGGACTTCTTCGTCCAGGAGGACGCGGCCAGCGGGTCGGAGCCGGTGAGCGTGAGCTGGCCGAGCTTGTAGTCGGGGGTCCAGCAGCCGCTCGCCGAGTAGATCAGGAAGGTCCTCCCACCGCGCTGGAGGATCTCCGGTCCCTCGTTGACCGTACCGCCGGACGTCTCCCAGGAGTTGGTCGGCGTGGAGATGGTGGAGAACCCGGTGGCGAGGGTGTACGGGTTGGACATCCGCGCCGCGACGAGGTTCTGCGTTCCGCCGCTCGCGCTGCCGAACAGATACAGCTGCCCGTTGATGGTGGCGACCGACGGGTCCAGCATCCAGGCGGAGTTGAGCTGGTTCCGGTACGTGTACGGCCCGGTGGGATCGGACCCGGCGCTCTCCAGTACGTGCGTCCGCTGGGTCGGGATGTAGTCGGACACGTTCTGCCCGGCGACGTAGTACAGGTACCAGCGGCCGTTGAGGAAGTGGATCTCGGGAGCCCAGATGTTGCAGCATCTGGACGCGGCGTCGCCCTTCCACACCTCGATGTTGGGCGCGGTGGCGAGTCCGGCGAGCGTCGCGGACTTGCGCATGGTGATGACGTCGGTCCAACTCGTCGTCACCATGTAGTAGTTGCCGTTGTGGTACGAGATCCAGGGGTCGGCGCCCTTCTGCGCCTTGACCGGGTTGGCGAACGAGGCCGCGCTCGCGGAGGGCTGCCCGAGCGACAGGGCGAGCAGCAGCGCGGCCAGCAGGGTCAGTATGCGACGGGCCATCCGCTGCTCCAGTTCAGAAGGTTGATGCCGAGCTTGGGCGTGCCGTTGGCGTTGCCGTCGTAGTAGTGGTAGACGATCAGGTCGCCGTCGGCGTCGTTCATGACCGACTGTCCGCCCGGGCCGATGACGCTGCCGTGGGACTCCAGCACGGGCGTCCCGCCGTTGTTCATCAGCGAGACGCCGTTCTTGTCGTAGTACGGCCCGGTGATGCTGGTGGCGCGGCCGACCTTGACCTTGTACGTCGAACTGGTGCCGGCGCAGCAGGTGTCGTACGAGGCGAAGAGGTAGTAGTAGCCGCCCCGTTTCACGATGTACGGCGCCTCGACCGCCTTGGTGCCGGTGGGGCGGGAGGCGAGCGAGTACCGGGTGGTGTTGGTGGAGAGCTGCTTGCCGGTGGCGGGGTTGATCTGGATCATCTTGATCCCCGTCCACCAACTCCCGAAGGACAGCCACCACTTGCCGTCGTCGTTCACGAAGAGGTTCGGGTCGATGGCGTTGAAGTCGCTGGACGAGCTCGACGTGTAGACGGTGCCCTGGTCGGTCCAGCTTCCCGGCTGGCCGGTGCTGGAGGTCGCGAGCCCGAGGGCCGAGGTGTTCGAGCCGAACTTCGAGACGGAGTAGTACATCAGGTACTTGCCGCCGTGGTACGAGATGTCGGGCGCCCACGCCTCCGGGACGGAGGAGTAGGTCCGCCACCAGCTCGGCCGGCTGGAGAAGGCGTCGCTGCCGTTCCTGAAGGCGGTGCGGTCGCCGGACGTCTTGCTGGCGATGCCGCCGCCGGTGGCGTAGAGCAGGTACTGCCCGGACGAGGTGCGGACCATCGTCGGGTCGTGGGTGACCACGTCGCCGGTGACCCGGCCGGGGTTGGGGTACGCGGACGCGCTGCTCGGGATCAGGGCGAGCAGGACGGCCGCGGGGACGGCGAGGAGTGCGGTTCTGCGGGGGATACGGGGCATGCGTGGCGAGCGGGGCATGCGGGAGGTGTGGGAGGTGCGGCTCACGCGGGGCCTCCTTGCGTGGGGGTACGGTCCGTTCGGTGTTCGTTCGGTATTTCGATCACCGATCAGAACTTCGGACGGACCGTAGAATCGAACCCCTTGCGCGTCAATGGTCCGCGCAGCCCCAGTAGTCGCGGCTACGGCTGGGGCGAGGCCCCCTCAGACCCTCTTCGGACCCCCTTCAGACCCCCGGCCCGAAGTCCGCCTCCAACCGCTCCCTCCAGCCGGCGTCCGCCAGCCCCGCTCCCACCAGCACGTCGCGCCAGTCCTCCTTGGCCAGCTGCAGTGCGTCGAGGAGGCGGTCCATCCGGCCGCGGCTGCACAGGAGGGTCGCGGCGGCGATGCGCTCCTTGTCCTCCTTGTCGCCGCGTTCGGCCAGGTGGTGGACGAGTTCGGCCAGGAGTTCCTTCACGACCTGGCCGTCACGTCCGGGGAAGTCCTTGGCGATGCGCTGTTCGACGCGTCCGGTCAGCCTCATTCGTACTCCCATACGCAAGCCCTCCGAAACTTTTGTCCCGTTTCGTCCCTTTAGGACGCCACGCTACCTCGCCCCGGCCCGCCCGCCGGGCTGTCCGACGGGCTGTCCGCAAGGGACTTGACGGATCGTCGCTTCATCCGTCAACGAAATGACCGACGGCGGCCCCGTCACCCACGGGGCCGCCGCGGAACCGTCAAGGGCGACCGGACCCGGCGCCGCTCCCCTACGCCTCCGGACACTCCTTCCACGCCAGGTGGTAGACCGTGCTGATGTCCCCGTCCGTCGAGTCCATCGTCATGAAGCTGACCTTGCCGGGGGACTGCGTCCCGGCGCTCACGCGGAGCTCCGTGTTGATGTTGAAGTTGCGCTGGACTCCGCAGGGCGCCCAGACCAGTTGGGCCCAGTCCGTGGTGTCGGTGGCCTGCCAGTTGTCGCTGTGAGGGCCGGCGAAGGGGTGGTTCTTGTACACCGTGCTCGACGAGCCCTGGAAGTAGTACGACGCTCTCTGGACGGCGCTCGCGCCGGGCTGGAGCGCGGCGAAGCCGCGGTAGTCGGCGCTGGCGATGGCGTAGGTGAAGCCCTGCGGGACGTGGACGATCAGGTTGAGCTGGCAGTTCTTGCGGAAGGCCGTGGGGTCGGAGTTGCCGCCGGCCTGGGCGAGGTAGTCGCTGTAGGTCACGGTGAAGGCGGTGTTGTCCTCGGAGACGGCGATCGCGGCCGTGCCCTGCGGGCAGCCGGAGCCGTTCACCGTGGCGACCTTGATGACGATCTTGTCCGGGGGCGGGTCCTCGAACCCGGAGGACGGGCCCTGCGCGGGCAGTGCGGCGGTGAGCAGCGCGGTGATCGCGGCGCCACTCAGGAGCAGGCCAGTAGTCACTGTCTCTCCCCTTCGGTGGGATCGGTGGGGGGTGGATGCGCCCCGGCTCCGAGCTCCGGCTCTGTGGAGAAACTGTGAAGTCGCTGTGGAGGATCGGGGCGTTCGCATCGTAGGAAGCCCGATGCGTCATGGACAGGTCAAACTCCGGCCATTCACCCCGGCCCGTTCACACCCACCCGGATCACACCCGCACCGGCTGCGGTTCGGCCGCCGCCTCGGCCGCGGCCTTCTCCCTCAGGTGCGCCCGGACCGAGTACGCCAGCGCCCCCGCCCACAGCGCGTACAGCACGACGTACACCGCCGCCGCGAGCGTCCCGGACACCGCGAGCCAGTCGCTCTTGAGCAGCGTCCGGGCGTTCGTGACGAGGATGACCCCTCCCACCGCCGAACCGAGAACGCGCGGCGGCATCAGGCGCACCAGCCACGCGGCGAGCGGCGCCGCGATCAGGCCGCCGAGGAGGAACGCGGCGACCCAGAGGAAGTCGATGCCCTGGGAGCCGAGGGAGAAGAGAAAGCCGAGGCTCGCGGCGACGGCGACGAGGAACTCGCTGGTGTCGATGGAGCCGATCACCTTGCGCGGCTCCATGCGGCCGTCGGCCAGCAGCGCGGGCGTGCCGACCGGGCCCCAGCCGCCTCCGCCGGTCGCGTCGAGGAAGCCGGCGACCAGGCCGAGCGGGGTGAGGAAGCGGCGGCGCAGGGGCTTGCCGAGCTTGCCCTCGGGCAGGCCGCGGAAGGTGAAGCGGGACAGGACGTAGAGGCCGAGGCCGAGCAGGATCAGGGACATCACCGGCGCGGCGACCTCGGTCGAGAGCTTCGACAGGACGGTCGCGCCGAGGAAGGAGCCCACCGCTCCCGGCACGCCGATCTTCGCGACGACCTTCCAGTCGACGTTCCCGAAGCGCCAGTGCGAGGCGCCCGACATCAGGGTGGTGCCGATCTCGGCGAGGTGGACCGTGGCCGAGGCGGCGGCCGGGTTGGTGCCCAGGGCGAGCAGCAGGGTGGTGGAGGTGACGCCGTAGGCCATGCCGAGGCTGCCGTCCACGAGCTGGGCCCCGAGGCCCGCGAGGGCGAGCAGAATCAGCGTGCGCATGGATCGTCGTCCCGTCGTGTCCTGGGTCTCCTACCGGGTGAGCAGGGATGAACGGGACGTGACCCTAGGTCGTCATTCTGAGTGCAACCTGAGACCCGGATGAGGGCCCTTCACAGGCTCAGGGGTTCTCCCAGGCCGCCGGCTCCGCCGCCAGCTGCCGTACCGGCTCGGGCAGGGCGTCCGCCGCGATGTCGGCGACGGTGACGCCCTCCAGGATCCTGCGGACGTTGGCGCGCAGCGCGATCCACAGCGGCAGCAGGGGCTGGGCCGATCCGGTGTACGCGAGGCCGGTGGGACGCTCGCCGCGCACCGACACGATGGGCCCGTCGACTGCGCGGATGACGTCGGCTACCGTGATCGCGGTGGCCTCGCGGGCGAGCCGGTAGCCGCCGCCCCCGCCGCGCCGGCTGTCGACGATCCCGCCGCGCCGCAGATCGCCGAGAATGCCCTCCAGGAACTTGTGCGGGATGCCCTGGACGGCCGCGACGGTCTCCGCCTTCACCGGCCCGTCGTCCTGTCGTACGGCGAGCTCCAGCACCGCCCGTACCGCGTAGTCCGCCCGCGCAGAGATCCTCATACGACAATTGTGCGGCGTCCGACCGTACAGAATGACCCAGCACCCACGGTCGCGGACGACCAGGCACAACAGGAGGCGCTCCCTTGGGGCTCAGCAGACGTACTTTCAGCGCCCTCGCCGGCACCACGGCGCTCGGCCTCGCGCTGACCGGCAGCGGCGGCCTTGCGACGAACGCCCGCACGTCCCGCGGCGTGCCCACGGGCCCTCCGCCGAGCCCGCCCACCGCCGACGGCCGCCGGCACTCGGTCGGCTTCGACCGGTACTCGCTGATCGTCGACGGCCGGCGGCTGGTCCTGTGGTCGGGCGAGATGCACCCCTTCCGGCTGCCGAGCCCGTCGCTGTGGCGGGACGTCCTGCAGAAGATGCGCGCGCACGGCCACAACGCGGTCAGCGTGTACGTCGCCTGGAACTACCACTCGCCCGCGCCCGGCGCGTACGACTTCACGGGCGTCCGCGACCTCGGCCTGTTCCTGCGCACGGCCGCCGAGACCGGCCTGTACGTCATCCTGCGCCCGGGTCCGTACATCAACGCGGAGGTCGACGCCGGCGGCTTCCCCGGCTGGCTCACGGCGACCGAGGGCCGGGCCCGCACCGCCGACCCGGCCTATCTGAAGCACGTCGACGAGTGGCTGACCCAGGTGAACGCGATCGCCGCCCGGCACCAGTTCACCAAGGGCACGGGCACCGTCCTGCTCTACCAGATCGAGAACGAGTACGACCCCTCCGGCGGTGGCGACGGCCTCGGCGCGACCGCGCGGGACTACATGTCCCACCTGTACAAGAAGGTGCGGGCCGACGGGATCGACGTACCGCTGTTCCACAACGACAAGGGCCAGAACGGCCGGTGGATCCCCGGGTCGTTCGACACCGGGGGCGAGAAGGGGCGTTGGCTGTACGGCTTCGACGGGTATCCCGATCCGGCCCAGACGCCGCCGGACTGGGGGCACTTCGGGGCCGACGGCCGGACGGGCGGGGCCACGGCCAGTCCGCGGACGCCCGGGTTCCTGCCCGAGTTCGGCGGGGGCTGGTTCGACGGGTGGGGCGGGGCGACGTTCCAGGGCAAGGGGTACGCGGAGGCACGGCGGACCCGGGACGCGGCCTACGAGCGGCGCTTCCACCTCACCAACCTGGCCAACGGCATCACGCTGAACAACGTCTACATGACCTTCGGCGGCACCTCGTGGGGCTGGCTGCCCGCGCCGGCCGTCTACACGTCGTACGACTACGGGGCGGCCTTCGACGAGGGGCGCAAGGCCGCCACCGCCAAGCTGGCGCCGATGCACCAGCTCGGGCATCTGCTGCAACGCGTGCCGGACTTCGCGAAGCTGGACCGGGCGGAGGAGGTGCGGGCGACGGACGACCGGCTGAAGGTGTACCACCTCACCAATCCCGACACCGGCTTCCATGTCTACGTCGTGCGCAACGACACCGACGAGGACATCTCCTCGACCATGCCGGACGCCGGGTTCGCGGTGCCGTTCACCGTCCCGGCCCGGGACGCGCTGCTGCTGACCGCCGATCTGGCCCTCGGGCGGCGGAAGCTGAAGTACGCCACCGTGCCGCCCATGTTCTGCATCACGGCGGGGCGGCAGGACATCGCCCTCTTCGCGGGGAGGTACGGCGACATGGCGCAGATCGCGCTGGAGAGCGAACAGGACGTGGAGGCGACGCGGCTGGACCCCGAGGGCGCGTGGATCTACGACCGCGGTCTGCTGCGCGTGAACGCGCCGCTCGGCGTGGGCGGGCTGACCCGGGTCAGGGTCGAGGCCGCCGGGTCCGAGCGGCCGCTGCTGCTGCTCTTCGCCGACGACGCGACCTCGCTGCGGCTGTGGCCGTTCGACACCCCGTCGGGCACGGTGCTGGTGTACGGCCCGCCGCTGGTGCGCGAGGTGACCGTGCGCGGTGACACGGTGCACCTGACCGGCGACACGTACGGCGCGACCGGGCTCGAGGTGTGGGCTCCGCGGGGCGTCGGTCGCGTCACCTGGAACCAGCGCCCGTTGCGCACCAGGATCAGCGTCACCGGCAGTCTGCTGGCCGAGCCGCTGCTGCCCGGCGTGGCCCCGGTGACGCTGCCCGCGCTGGACTCGGGCTGGCGGCGGCGGACGGAGGACCCGGAATCCGAGCCGGACTTCGACGACTCCGCGTGGACCGTCGCCGACAAGAAGACGTCGTTCAGCATCACGCCCATGCCCGAGGGGCAGCCCGTTCTCTTCGCGGACGACTACGGCTTCCACTACGGCGACGTCTGGTACCGGGGGCGCTTCACGGAGGCAGCGGGCGCCGAATCGGTTGCCCTCTCCTACAGCACGGGCACGCAGGGACTGCTGATGGCGTGGCTGGACGGGACTCCGCTGGGCACGCACCGGATGCCGGTGCCGGACAAGGACACGGTGGGCAAGGGCAGTTGGGCGGACACCGTCACCTTCGACCTGCCCGGGGTGCTCTCTCAGGGGGCCAGTGACTCGCACGTCCTGTCCGTCCTCGTCCGGCCGATGCAGCACGACCAGGACGGCGGGGCGGACGACGCGCACAAGGTGGCCCGCGGGCTGACCGCGGTCACCTTCAAGGGGACCTCGTCCCAGCCGAAGGTGAGGTGGCGGCTGCAGGGCGCGGCCGAGCCCGATCCCGTGCGCGGGCCGCTGAACAACGGCGGGCTGTTCGGGGAGCGCGAGGGCTGGCACCTGCCGGGGTTCGCGGACGGCGAGTGGCGGACGGTGGACCTTCCGCACGCAGACCAAGGCCAGGGCGTCACCTGGTACCGGAAGACCTTCCGGCTGGCCGTCGACCCCGGGACCGACGCCTCGATCGGACTCGTCCTGGACGACGATCCGGCCCGCGCCTACCGCGTCCAGATCTTCCTCAACGGCTGGAACATGGGCCAGTACATCAACGACGTGGGCCCGCAGCACACCTTCGTCCTGCCGAACGGGATCCTGCGCACACGTGGCACCAACACACTGGCCCTGGCGGTCCTGTCCGACGGGACCACACCGTCGGGCCTGCGGGACGTACGGCTGACGCTGCTGGGCGTGGCGGCCGGAGGAGTCCCGGTGACACCGGTGAACTCCCCCGGCCGCTGATCAACGACGTCTACGCCACTGCTACGCCGCTGCAATCCGCCTCTACGCCAGCCGGATCACGTTCCAGGACAGCGGCTCCAGTACGGCGGTCAGGGTGCCGTCCGTCAGGGCCGTGCCCTCGACCGGGTGCGGGGCGACCCGCCCGGGCTCGTCGAGGGTGTTGCGGGCGTCCGGGTCGGCGTCCGCGAGGGCGCTGTGCTCGACGACCGAGGTGAGGTCGAGTCCGTTCAGGGCGACCTCGAGGGGCAGCGCGTCGGACTGGCTGCGGTTGACCGCGAAGACGGTGACCGTGCCGTCCTCGGCGCGGACGGCGGTGGCGTGCAGCAGGTCGGTCTCGCCGTACTTCTTCGTCTCGTACGTCGGTGAGTCGACGCGGACGTCGAGGACCTGGCCGCGGCCGTACTTCGAGGCCTGCGCGAACGGGAAGAACGTCGTCTGGCGCCAGGCCGGGCCGCCCGGCTCGGTCATGATCGGCGCGATGACGTTGACGAGCTGCGCGAGGCAGGCGACGGTGACACGGTCGGCGTGCCGCAGCAGTGCGATGAGCAGCGAGCCGAAGACGACCGCGTCCATGACGCTGTAGTTGTCCTCCAGCAGGCGCGGGGCCTCGGGCCAGTCGTCCTGCCCGAACGACTTCGCGTGCTCCTCCCAGTCGGGCAGGTACCAGACGTTCCACTCGTCGAAGGAGAGGTTGATCTTCTTCTTCGACTTGAGCCTCGCGCCCACGTGGTCCGCGGTCGCGACGACGTTGTCGATGAAGGACTCCATGTCGACGGCGGAGGCGAGGAAGGAGCCGACGTCGCCGTTCTCCGGCCAGTAGTAGGCATGCAGCGAGATGTAGTCGACGAGGTCGTACGTCTCCTTGAGGACCGTCGCCTCCCACTCGGCGAACGTCGGCATGCTCTGGCTGGAGGAGCCGCAGGCGACCAGTTCGACGGTCGGGTCGAGCTGGCGCATCGCCCGGGCCGTCTCGGCGGCGACCCGGCCGTACTCCTCGGCCGTCTTGTGGCCCGTCTGCCAGGGGCCGTCCATCTCGTTGCCGAGGCACCACAACTTGATACCGAAGGGGTCCTTGTCGCCGTGGGCGATGCGCTTCTCGGCGAGTGCGGTGCCGGAGGTGTGGTTGGCGTACTCCTGGAGTTCCAGGGCCTCGGCGACGCCTCGGGTCCCGAGGTTGACGGCCATCATGGGCTCGGCCTGGGGGCCGACCTTGCGGAGGAACGCGATGTATTCGGAGAGGCCGAAGCGGTTCGTCTCGGTCGAGTGCCAGGCGAGGTCGAGGCGGCGGGGGCGGTCTTCGGCGGGGCCTGTCGAGTCCTCCCACTTGTAGCCGGAGACGAAGTTGCCGCCGGGGTAGCGGATGGCTGTCGCGCCGAGTTCGCGGACCAGGTCCAGGACGTCGGTTCGGATTCCGTCCTCGTCCGCGGTGGGGTGGCCGGGTTCGAAGATGCCGGTGTAGACGCAGCGGCCGAGGTGTTCGACGAAGGATCCGAAGAGGCGGGGGTTTACTTCGCCGATGGTGAAGGCGGGGTCGAGGGTGAAGCGGGCGGTGCTCATGGGGTCCTTTCGGGGTGGTTCTGTTTCATCGCCGGGTGCGGGTCCGTCTGTGGCTGGTCGCGCCCGCGCGGCGGTAGCCGCATATCGAGCACTGCCCCGCGCCCCTAAAAGACCCTTGGCCAGCCGTTCTTTGCCCAGCTCAGCCTATTGAGCCCCAGCTTCGGCGTGCCCTCGGCCTCCGCGTCGTAGTAGTGGTACGCCAGCCAGTCCTGGCCACGGTCATGGAAGACCGACTGGCCGCCCGTGCCGACGTACCGTCCGTGGCCGGCCAGCAACAGGTCGCCGCCGCCCTCCAGCATGGGCGTACCCGTGCTGTCCACGTACGGGCCCGTCACCTTCGTCGACCTGGCCACCCTGATCTTGTACGTCGAGTTCACGCCCGAGCAACAGGCGTCGTACGACGCGAAGAGGTAGTAGTGGCGGCCGTGCTTCACGATGTACGGGCCCTCCACCGCGTACGGCGCGTCCGGTCGCGTCGCCAGGTGGTGCACCGTCGCTCCCGGCACCGCCTTGCCCGTCCGCTCGTCCAGCTCCACCATCCGGATGCCCGTCCAGTACGAGCCGAAGGACATCCACAACCGTCCGTCCGCCCTGATGAGGGCGGGGTCGATGGCGTTCCAGGTGTCGGTGGTCTCGGAGGTGAAGACCTTGCCGTGGTCGGTCCAGGTGCCGGGCAGGCCGGTCGGGGAGGTGGCCACGCCGATCGCGGAGTGGTTGGTGCCCCAGGAGGAGACGGCGTAGTAGAGCCAGTACGTGCCGGCGCGGTAGGAGATGTCGGGGGCCCACGGGTCGCCGGTGTCGTTGTACTCGTACCACCAGCTCGGCGGCTCGGCGAAGGCGTTGCCCGCGTCGTCCCAGTGGACGCGGTCCTTCGACGTGCGGGCGCCGATCACTCCGCCGGTCGAATAGGCCACGTAGCCACCGGACTTGAGGCGGATGACGGTCGGGTCGTGGATGATCTGCTGGCCGGTGATCGGCTGGGGGTCGGGGTAGGTGACGTCCGCCGTGGCCGTGGTGGGCAGCAGGGCGAGGAGGGCCGCGGCGACGACCGCGGCGAGTCTGAGGCGCTTCAACTGCGCAGCTCCTTCGGGGGAGTTACTGGCCCGCGAGGCCGGTGTGCGCGACACCCGCCACGATCTGGCGCTGGAAGAAGACGAAGACGATGATCAGCGGCAGGCCCGCCATGAGGCCGCCTGCCATGAGCTGGGCCCACTGGATGCCGTAGGAGTTCATCACGGTGGCGATGCCGTTCGGCATGGTCATCAGGTCGGGGTTGTTGGTCACCATGTACGGCCACAGGAAGTTGTTCCAGGAGGCGATGAAGGTGAAGATGCCGACCGCCGCGAGGGAGGGGCGGGACAGGGGCAGGACGATGGTGAAGAAGACGCGCCAGCGGCCGGCGCCGTCGATGAACGCGGCCTCCTCCAGCTCGCGCGGGATGCCCTGGAAGAACTTGTAGAGGATGTAGACCATCGCGGCGGGCGCGCACTGCGGCAGGATCATGCCCCAGTAGGTGTCGACCATCCCCATCTGCTGGACGGTCGTGAAGAGGGGGACGCCGAGGACCGCGGGCGAGACCATCAGGCCGGTCATCACGAGGCCCATCAGGGCGCCCTTGCCGCGGAACTCGGTGCGGGCGAAGCCGTATCCGGCGAGCGCGCTCACGAGCAGCACGACGGCCGTCACGCACACCGAGACGACCAGCGAGTTCACGAACCAGTTGGTGATGTTGCCGGTCTCGAAGATGGCCTTCCAGGCCTGGACGGTCCACACCTTCGGCAGCCAGTGCGGCGGCACCTCGACGGCCTCGGTCTCGGACTTGAGGGACGTGAACAGGGCCCAGACCAGCGGCGCGAGGAACACCGCGGAGACGGCGGCGCCGAGGAGGGTGAGCACGATCTGGCTGGGCGTCCAGACCTTGCGGGGCTTGACGCGTATCGGTGCGGCGGTGGTCATCGGCCGCCCTCCTCACGGTTGCGCAGCAGCCACATCCGGGCGAGGGCGACGGCCGCGATGAGCACGAAGAAGATGATGGAGATCGCGGAGGCGTAGCCCACGCGGTAGCTGGTGAAGCCCTGTTCGAGGGTGTACTGCACGAAGGTGCGGGTCGATTCCTCGGGGCCGGGGGTGAAGTCCATCATCACGACGGCCTGGTCGAAGACCTGGAGCGAGGCGAGGATCTGGAGGGCGATGACGAGGCCGGTGATGTTGCGCAGCATGGGCAGCGTGATGTGGACCATGCGGTGCCAGGCGTTCGCGCCGTCCAGCTTGGCGGCCTCGTAGAGGTGCGCGGGGATGCCCTGGAGGGCGGCGAGGTAGAGCAGGAAGCTGAAGCCGACGGTCCACCACAGGGTCGTGATGACGACGGCGAGCATGGCGTACGCCTTGTCGGTCAGCCAGGGCGTCTCGATGCCGAAGACGTGGTTGACCATGCCCGTGCCGGGGTTGAACAGCCATTGCCAGAGGTTGCCCGCGACGGTCGAGGGCAGCAGGAACGGCGCGAAGAAGCACAGCCGCCACAGCCACTTGGCGTGCTCGATGTGGTGGGCCAGCATCGCGAGGAGGAAGGCGAGGACGGTGATGCAGGGCACGACCAGGAGCGTGAAGTAGGCGCTGTGGCCGAGCGCGTCCCACATCAGGGGGTCCTGGAGGGCTTCGCGGTAGTTGTCGAGGCCGACGAAGTTCGCGCCGTCGCCGGAGATGTTGGCGTCCGTGAGGCTGAGGTAGACGCCGCGCAGCAGCGGCCAGATCACGAAGAGCACGAACAGGACGAGGAACGGGGCGACGAACCAGCCGCCGTGCTGGAAGCCCTGCCTGCGGCGGACGGTGGCGCCGGCCGCGGCGGTCCTCGCGCGGGCCGGGGCGAGGACGGTCTGTGCGCTGGTCGTCATGCGACCGCACCTCCCTGCGCGGCGGTCTTGCCGTCCATGGGGTTCTTCATGGCGAGCAGCTCGGTGAGCGTGTTCTTCATCCGGCGGGCGGCGGTCTCCGGCTTGGCGGAGCCCATCGTCGAGGAGACGACGATCGGGCCGACGCGCTGGGCGAGGATGCCGGTGGAGCCCGCGAACCACACCTTCGGCTCGGTGGCCTGGTGGTCCATCGCCGAGGCGTACTCGTTCTGCGGGCTCAGCTTCTTGTACGCGGCCGTGGACAACGTCGGTGTGTAGGCGGGGATGTGGCCGCCGGCCGCCCACTGCTGGGCGTGCTGGACGACGTAGGCGGCGAGCTGGTGGGCGGCCTCGTTCGTGGCGCCGCCGCGCTCGGACTGGTGCGGCAGGACGAAGGAGTGCGACTCGGCGTGGGTGGCCTGTTTGCCGAAGACGGGCGGCAGCGGGGTGGCTCCGTAGTCGAGCTTGGCACCGGAGAAGACGGGCACCGACCAGTTGCCCTCCCAGGTGAAGGGCGCGCCGTTGATGAACTGCTCGCCGTCGGCGGCGCCGGCGGTGGAGTAGCCGTCGGTGACGTGCCGGCGCAGGAACTCCAGGACCTCGGTGGCCTTGTCGGTGTCGAAGGTGACCTCGGTGTCGGCGTCGTTGAAGTAGGTGCCGCCGAGCTGGGTGTAGAACGCGACGAAGAACCACCACATGAAGTTCTGGTCGTTGGCGTGCAGCCCGAGGGTCTGCAGTCCCTTCTTGGTGGCCTTCTTGGCCTCCTTGAGCACGTCGAACCACTCGTCGGTCGAGGTGACCGGGACCATCCGGCCGTCGTCGCCGAGCAGGCCCGCCTTCTTCAGCACGTCCTTGCGGTAGAAGCAGAGCTGGACGTGGATGTCGAGCGGGAGGGCGTAGAGCTTGCCGTCGATGACCGCGCGCTTCCACAGCGCCGGGTTGAAGTCCGCTTCCCGCACGCCGTACTGGGCGAGCAGGCCGACGTCCCAGGGGTCCAGGAGGCGGCCGGGCGAGAAGCCGGTGACCCGGCCCAGGTGCATGACGCCGAGGTCCGGTGCGCGGTTGCCCGCCGCCGCCATGGCGAGCTTGGTGTAGAAGGGGCTGCCCCACTGGAGGGTGGAGTCCTTCACGTCGATGCCGGAATTCTCCTTACGGAAGGCGTCCAGCATCGCGATCATGTTGTAGCCGTCGCCGCCGCTGAAGAGGTTCCAGTACCGCACGCGCGTCTGTGAGCCGCTGGCGAGCGCGTCGGCGCCGGTCCCGAGTGCGGCGAAGCCGAAGCTGCCCGCGACCGTGAGTCCGCCCGCCGCGGCCAGGAGTTGCCTGCGGTTCAGGCCAGGTTGTCCCATTCCCTGCCCTAACTGTTCGATATTCCGGATCACGCTCGTAACTTCGAACGGGACCGTAGGTTCGAAGCGCTTGCGCGTCAATGGGGCGGACAGAAAGGGCCGCACCGAAAACCCGGCCGAAAAGAGTCGGCAAGGCTTTCGAAAAGTGATCGTTCCTGATTGAACAACGGTCGCGGGATCGCATGACGCGGACAGTTGTGGGCGCGTAATCTCGGACGAGCCGCCGAACGGCGGTGAGAAGGGGGAACGATGGACATCGCGGGCGCGCGGAGGACTGCGTCCCGGATCGCCGCGGCGCTGCGGATCCCGCGGCGCGGCGCCACGATGCGGGGCCTGGCGGCCGACCTCGCCACCGCCCTGCGCGCCAGACCCCGTCCCCCGGCCGACGTCCGCGAGTTGTGCGCGGCGCTGTGCCAGGAGATGAGCGTCCGCCGCGGCGGGCGACCCCTGGAGCTGCGCTTCGAACGGTTCCCCGACGAGCTCGAAGTCACCGGCCTGTGGGTGGAGTTCCACGACTTCGACCTCGTCATCGTCGAGGAGCGGGCCGAGGCCGTGCAGCAACTGGTCATCCTCGGCCACGAGTTGTGGCACATGCACGCCGCGAACACCCACCACCACGTGGCCGGTACGGCGGCGGCGCACGCCCTGGCCGACCAGCCCGGCTGGAAGGACGTGGCGCTGACCGTGGCCGCCCGCGACGGCTCCCGCGAGCGGGACGAGGCCGAGGCCGACGACTTCGGCCACCGCCTGGCCGCCGCCTTCCGGCCCCTGCTCTCCTCGGGCGGGGACACCCGCCTCGACCCGGTGCAGCGGTCCCTGGGCTACCGCGGACACGGAGGTACGGCGCGGTGAGCACCGCCTTCGCACCAGTGGGCAGCGCGCTGCACCTGGTGGCGGGTCCGGCGGCCCTGGCGCTGGACACGTCCCTCGGCGAGCTGAACCTCACCTTCTGGGTCCCGACCGCGGTCCTGACCGCCGCCCTGGCGATCAAGCTGCCCAGCATCGTCAAGATGTGGCGGGACCCGCTGCTGCGCGCCGTCGGCGGCCTGCTGCTCTTCGCCTGCGCGGTGTTCGTCTTCGCGGCCCCGGGCACCGTCGCCTGGACCAACCGGGTCACCGGTGTCCCGAACATCTCGTCGCCCTGGGTGTACTCGCTGATCACCACGCTCTGCGCGTCCTGGCTGCTGCTGATCATCGCCTGGCGCAACGGCCTCACCGACCGCACGGAGCGCACGCGCCGCGCCACCCGGTGGGTCGTCGCCGTCTACGCGGGGGTGATCGTCGCCCTGTGGGTGCTCTTCGCGTTCGCGGACGCCCCCGTGGAGCGGCTGCGGGACCTGGACACGTACTACGCCAACACGCCGTTCATGCGCGAGGAGATCCTGCTCTACCTGACCGCGCACACGGTGGCCTCCACGGTCACCGCCCGGCTGGTGTGGAACTGGATCCGCACCGACGGCCTCGACGCCTGGCTGCGCTGGGGGCTCCGGCTCCTCGGTATCGGCTTCACGACGAACCTGTTGTTCGCCGTGTTCAAGCTCACCGCCATCATCGCCCGCTGGACCGGCCACGACCTGGACTGGCTGTCCACCGACCTGGCGCCGCTGGCCGCCGGTGTCGCCGCCACCCTGGTCGCGATCGGCTTCATCGTCCCGCACGCCGGCCAGTACCTGCAGGAACGCTGGCGCGTCCGGCTCCGCCACCGGCGCCTGCGGCCCCTCTACCTGCTGATGCGGACCGCGGCGGGCGGCCGCGAGCCGTTCACCCTGCGCGCCACCGCCGAACTGCGCCTGATCCGCCGCGAGACGTTCATCCGCGACGGACTGCTCCACCTGTCCCGGCACCTCGACGAGAACCTGCGCGTACGGTCCTACGAGGCCGCCGTCGCCCTCGGCTTCGAGCGCGGCCGTGCGCAGGCCCTGGCCGCCGCCGTGACGATCCTGGACGCCGCCGCCGGACCACAGCGGTCCTCGGGGGGAGCGTCGGAGGCCGCCTCCGAAGAGCGGTCGCCGGAACCGGACACCACCTATCTGCTGCGGGAGATCCAGGCCGTCTCCGAAGCCCTTCGCCGCCCCGACGACCTCAAGGCGGTGCGCGCCCGCGCCGCCGCCCCGGCAGAGAGCGTGTCCGCGCATGACTGAACCGCCCGCCCCCGTCAGAACCGCCGTCGTCCTGGGGGGCTCCCACACGGGCATGCTCGCGGCGCGCGCACTGGCGGAGTCCGCCGACCGGGTCGTCGTCGTAGAACGCGACGTACTGCCCGAAGGCCCCGAGCCCCGCAAGGGCCTGCCGCAGGCGAGGCACGCCCACATGCTGTGGTCGGGCGGCGTACGGGCCGTGGAGGAGCTGCTGCCGGGTGTCACCGAAGTGCTCCGGGAGGCCGGGGCGCGCCGGGCGCCGGTCACGACGGACATGGTCGTCATGGGCCCGCGGGGCTGGTTCCGGCGCTGGCCCGAGTCCCACCACGTGATCCTGGCCGGCCGGGATCTGCTGGACGCGACGATCCGCGCGCGGGTCCTCGCGGACGAGCGGATCGAACTGCTCGACGGGGCCGAGGTGGTGGGCCTTGAAGGTACGGCGGCCGCGGTCACCGGCGTGCGGGTACGGGTGCGCGACGAGGGCGAGCGGGTCATCGATGCCGGCCTGGTCGTCGACGCCACGGGGCGCGGCTCCGGGGCCTCCCGGTGGCTGACGGCCCTCGGACTGCCCGAGGCGGAGCGGCGGGAGGTCGACTCGGGGCTGGTGTACGCCAGCCGTCTCTACCTCGCCCCCGACCAGGCCCGGGACGGCTATCCGGTCGTCAACGTGCAGCCCGACCCGCGGGACGAGGGCCCGGCCCGGGCGGGCTTCCTGCTGCCCATCGAGGACGGCCGGTGGATCGTCACCCTGAACGGCACCCGCGGCGGCGAACCCTCCGCCGACAACGACGACTTCGTGCGGTTCGCCCGCGAGGAGCTGCGACACCCGGTCATCGGCGAACTGCTGGAGCGGGCCGAGCCGTTGACCGACGTGTCCGTCACCCGCACGACCCTCAACCGCCGTTACTTCTACGAGCGGATGCGGGCCTGGCCCGAGAACTTCACCGTCCTCGGCGACGCCCTCGCCGCGTTCAACCCGCTCTACGGCCACGGCCTCGCGGTCGGCGCCCAAAGCGCCCTGCTCCTGCGGAACGTGATCCGGCGTCAGGGCTGGGGCGCGCCGGGACTGTCCCGCCGTATCCAGAAGGCGGTGGCCCGCCCCGCCGCCGCGGCCTGGGACCTCGCCATAGGCCAGGACGTCTTCTACCCCGGCGCCACGGAAACCGGCCCCACCCTCCGGGACCGCATCCTCGCCGCATACGTCGGCCGCCTCATGTACACGGCCACCGGCAACGGCCGAATCGCCCGCCGCGTGACCGACGTGACGTCCCTGGAACGGGGCGCGGCGGTCCTGCTGACCCCGCCGGTACTGCTGGCAGCGACCCTGGGACCGCTCAAGCCACCACTGAACGGCCCCCCGCTGACAGCGGAGGAACGAAAGGCGGCAGGGCTGGAGTGACACGCCCGTTGACTCGCGAGCAATCGGCCCACCGAGGCGACGAACAGCCAAAGCCGCCACTGCGGGCAACCATCCCGCCGAGAACAACGGACAGCCAAAGCCGCCAGGCTGCGGGCAACCATCCCGCCAGGGACGACGGACAGCCAAGGCCGCCAAGCTACGAGCCGCCACCCCGCCACAGGCGAAAGACAACCCAAGCCATCAAGCTGCGGGCAGTCATGCCGCTGAGGGCGGCGGACAGCCAAAGCCGCCAGGCTGCGGCCCGCCACCCCGCGCGGACAACGCACAGCCAAAGCCGCCAGCCTGCGGGCAGTCGTGCCGCCGGGGCGGCTCCCGACCCAAAGAGGCGCGGCACCCCATCAGCGCCGGGCTGCGCGACCCACCCCCCGGCGCCCACAATCCCGCCAGCCTGCGGACAATCGATGCCACCATGCCGCGGACAGTCGACGCCGCCAGCCTGCGGGCAGTCGCACCGCCGGGGCGGCTCCCGACCCAAAGAGGCGCGGCACCCCGTCAGCGCCGGGCTGCGCGACCCACCCCGCCCCGCGCCGACACGCCTCAGCCTTCGAACGCCGGTTGCTGCAGTCCCTTCCCCGCCCCCCGCACCACCAGCAGCGACCCCGCCACCGGATGCGGCGCGGACAACCCGACCCGGGCTGTCGTGATGTACAGGTCGGTCAGGTCGGCGCCGCCGAACGCGCAGGCCGTCACGCGGGGTGTGGGCAGTTCGATGACGCGGTCCAGCTCGCCGTCCGGCGTGTACCGGCGTACCGCCCCGCCGTCCCACAGCGCGACCCACACACAGCCGTCGGCGTCGACAGTGAGGCCGTCGGGGAAGCCCGCGCCCTCCTCGATCTCCACCAGCGGACGCCTGTCGACCGGCCGCCGTCCGTCCACGAAGTCGAAGACGTCGACACGGCGGGTCGGCGAGTCGATGTAGTACATCAGCCGCCCGTCGGGACTCCACCCCGTGCCATTGCTCACCGCCACGTCGTCGAGGACGACCTCGGCCGTGCCGTCACCGGTGACACGGGAGAGCGTGCCGCCGCCCGCGGCCTCGTCGTAGCGCATGGTGCCGGCCCACAGGGAGCCGTCGGGGGCGACGGCGGCGTCGTTGGCGCGACGGCCGGGGACGGGGTCGTGGTGCAGCCAGCGGAAGGTGTCGTCCTCGTCCAGCAGCCCCACCCCGTCGCGCAGGTTGAGGACGAACCCGCCGCCCGCGCGCGGCTTGACCGCGCCCACGTGCTGCTCGGTGGTGCGGGACGTACGCCGGCCGGAGACCGGGTCGTACGTGTTGATCCGCGAGCCCAGGATGTCGATCCAGACGAGCCGGCCGCCCGCCGCGTCCCACGTGGGGCCCTCGCCGAGGGTCGCCTCCGCCCGGACCGCCACCTCGTACGCGTCCGTCATGCCACGCTCCGGTAGCCGAGCCGCTCGGACAGTTCGGCGGCGCCCTTCGCGGCGAGCTGCTCCAGCTCGATCCGGCGTTCGTCGCTCCAGCGGATCATCGGCACCGAGATGGACAGCGCGGCGACGACCCGGCCGGTGCGGTCGCGGACCGGCGCGGCCACGCAGGAGACGTCCGGGTTGGACTCACGGCTCTCCACCGCGATCCCGCGCTGCCGGATCTCGGCGAGGGCCTCGCGCAGCGCGTCCGGGTCGGTGATGCTGTTGGGTGTCATCGCGAGGAGGTCCGCGTCGCCCGGGACCCGCGCGCTGAGCTCGTGCTCGGGGAGGGAGGCCAGCAGCATCTTGCCGACGGAGGTGCAGTGGGCGGGCAGGCGCCGGCCCGCCGCGGAGACCATGCGCACGGCGTGCGTGGAGTCCACCTTGGCGATGTAGATGACGTCGGTGCCCTCCAGGATCGCCACGTGCACGGTCTCGTCGCAGGTCTCGGCGACCGAGCGGGCCACCTGCTGGCCCTCGGCGGCGAGGTCGAGCTGCTCGGCGTACCGGCTGCCCAGCTGGTACGGCCGTACCCCGAGCCGGTAGCGTCCGGGCTGGCCGGGCACCTGCACGATGTACTGCCGGGCGGCGAGCGTGGTGACCAGCTCGTGCACGGTGGTGCGCGGCAGCTGGAGCCTGCGCACTATGTCGGGGGCGGAGAGCGTCCCGTCCCCGTCGAGGAACAGCTCAAGAATGTCGAGAGCCCGGGTCACCGCAGGTACAAGACGTCCCATGACCGGCCCCCTCCCTTGTATCTAAGAAGTCTGTGTTCGAAATTTCAACAGACGATCGGCATGACGAACACAGGCTAGTCACATGCGTTTGCCCGGGCAATGGGCGCGGGTGATCGGACGCCCCCGATCGCGCGCGGACGTGCTGCTCAGCCCCGCCCCCGCAGCTCCCCCAAGGTCCCCCGCAGCCGCTGCGCCCGCAGTACCAGTTCCAGCTCGAAGCGGCGGTCCGGGTCGTCGATCCCGGCGCCCCACAGTTCGCGGATCTGGCGGAGCCGGTAGCGGACCGTCTGCGGGTGGACGCCGAGCCGTGCCGCGACCTCCGGTGCCCCGCCTCTGGTCTCCAGCCACGCCAGTAACGTTTCCGCGAGTCGTCGGCGGTGGGTGGGGCCGCAGTGGGTCAGGGGGGCGAGGCAGCGCAGGGCGAGGTCGTCGATGAGTTCCTCGGGCTGGAGGAGGACGAGGGCCTCGGTGTGCTCGGTGCAGTACAGGACGCCGCCCGCCGGGAGCAGATCGCGTTCCATCAGGCGTACGGCCGCCTCGGCCCAGCGCAGCGACTTCGCCGCGTCGGCCAGGGGCACCGGCGGGCCGATCGCCCCGGCCCATCCGGTCAGGGCCCGGTGCAGCAGTTCCGGGCGGCCGGCGGCGTCCGGCTCCGGGACGACCATGCGGGGCTGCTCGTACTCCATGTCGAGCAGCACCCCCTGCCCCACGGCCGGCGCCACCGCCTCCCGCGCCGGGCGCAGCAGTACGCCCACCGCGACCTTCCCGGGCAGCGGCCAGCCGATGCGGGCGGCGCGTTCGGTGAGGGCGTCGGCGGGGTCGCCGCGGTGGTGTTCGGCGAGCAGCAGTTCCATCAGGCGGCGCTGGAGCCTGAGCCGCTCACCTGCCTGCCGTGCCGCCGCCTCCGCGTAACCCCGTACGGACTGGTCGACCAGTCCGTCCAGGTACTCGTAGCCCGCGTCCACCAGCTCGTACATCGCCGGGGGCGGGATCTCCACGCGCTGGCCGATCTCGGCGAAACGGCGCCAGGCCAGCCGTACGCCCATGCGGTAGATCGCCTGGAGCGAGTCGAGGCTGCGGCCGCCGAGGCCCTCGCCGCGGCCGAACTCCTGGAAGACGCCGGGCGGTACGGTCGGGCGGCCCGCCGAGTGGTCGGAGTGCTCCAGGTGCTGGACGAAGACCTCGATGGCGCGGCGGATGCCGATCAGGGCCATCGGCTCGCCCGACTCGTCGAGGACCTCGGGCAGATGCGGGTACTCGCGGCGGATCTCGCTCAGGATCTCCTCGGCGAGCGCGGGCGCCTCCGCCATGGCGATCGCCGCGAACCGGCGGACCTGGAGGCGGGGCACCTCGTGCCAGGCCGAGCGGGTGGTGATGGTTGCCGGACGGGACGTCACGGGTCAACTCCCCTGGCCCGCTTGCTCATACGTGATCAAGGGGGTGTTGGGCTGGTCGGGCGTCGCTTCGAGGAGCGCGACGACGCCGAGGGCCGCGCCCACGGCGAGGGCGGCGCCGAGCGCCACGGCGAGTGCGGCGGCAAGCAGTCTGGACATCGCAGGGTCAGCCTCTCTGTCCGGCACGATCCGGAGGTCCCACCCCGGCGTTCCGCCCTGCCTGTCGGGCCCAGTGTCGACAAGCATTGACACTCCGTCAAGGGGGGCTTACGGTTCCCGGCCCAAGGGCCCTGTCGTCACGCTCCCGTCAGCCCCGCGGCGTCCGGCACGCGCATCTGCGGCGTTGTCGCAGGTCACCGACGCTCCGCGTCAGCTCCCTCCGCCACCTTGCCGTCGCACGCACCAGACGCCGCGGGGCCCGCCCTCCGGGCGGACGACAGGAGCCGACGACAGGGCCGGAGCGGCCCGAACTCCGTCATCCCACGCCTCAGGAGTGCCCGGATGCGCCGTACAGCCTCACCTCTGTCTTTGATTCTGCTGGGACTCGGCACGTTTCTGCTGGTGCTGGCACCCCTGTTGGCCTGGTACGTGCAACCGCGGGCCGCCGTGAACCCCATCGACATCGACACCACCGCCGTCTACCGCGGCACGGGCAGCGTCTTCGACACCGAGCGCGTCGAAACCGTGCCCGACCAGCGGATCACCGTCACCCAGCGGGTGCGCGGCAACGTCGCGGAGAGCGAACGCAGCGGCAACGCCGTGTGGGACGTGACGACCACGGTCGACACGGACAAGTCGCTGCCGGCCGCCGATCCGCACGACGCGCTGGACTTCGTCCCGCACCGCTGGGTGATGGACCGAAAGACCACCGAGCCGGTGCACTGCTGCAAGGAGACCCCGTACATCGAGGGCGAGGCCTATCTGAAGTTCCCCTTCGACGTGCAGAAACGCTCTTACCGCTGGTGGGACAACACCCTGGGCGGGACGGTCATGCTGAGCTACCGGGGTACCGAGAAGGTCCAGGGGTACACGGGTTACAAGTTCACCGGGACCGTCCCGCCGACGAAGGTCGGCAGCCGGCTGGTGCCGGGCGCGATCGTCGACCAGCCCGACCGGCCGCAGGTGCTGGCCGAGGAGTGGTACTCCAACCACGGCTTCGAGCTGATCGTCGACCAGGCCACCGGCCGCGTGATCTACGCGCAGACGGGCCCGAAGCGGACGCTGCGGGCGCCCGGCGCGGACCAGGACGCGGCGGTCCTGCTGGACAGCCGGAAGATCGCCTTCACCACCGCGACGCAGAAGGAGGCGGTGCGGCAGGCGAAGCAGGACAGCGGACAACTGCGCGCGGTGGGCGTGACATTGCCGATCGGTGCTGCTGTGGCCGGATTCGTTCTGGTGGTCGTGGGGGGCGTTTTGGTGGTACGGGGGCGTAGGCGTCCCGAATCCGATGAAACACCCGATACGTCCAGGGTCCCCCTCACGATATGACGTGACGTCAGCTCCAACAAAGCCGGAAATTGTCACTTCCGTGAGTAGCCGTGGCGAACGGCTGGGCGAAAACTGTCCACCCCACCCCGAACACAGTCCGTCCACACCCGCCTCGCAAGAGACCCTCAGATCCCCCACAGGAACCGAAAACCCTCTTCCCCCACGCTGAGTTCCGCACCCTGACACGAGTTGGAGCACACATGCCCCAGCACGTACCACCCACGCTGCGCCCCCCGCTCCCGCGGGTGTCGCAGCACTCCTCGGCGCTCCCCCCACCTCCGCGCCGAATCGTTTTCCTTGCCCATCGCGATCTGGACAACCCGGCCGCCGGCGGCTCCGAGCTGCTGGTCGACCGGCTCGCCGACGGTCTGACCCGGCTGGGTCACGAGGTGACCCTGTTGTGCGGCGGTCCCGCCTCCTACCGGGACTACCGGGTCGTGTCGGCGGGCGGCGAGTTCGGCCACTACCTGCGCGCCCGCTCGGCCTTCGCCCGTCAGGTCGGCGACTGCGACCTGCTGGTCGAGGTCTGCAACGGCATGCCGTACCTGGCACCCCTCTGGCACCGCGGCCCCACCCTGTGCCTCGTCAACCACGTCCACACCGACCTGTGGAAGATGCGCTTCGGCGGGCCGCTGGCCCCGGCCGCGCGCATCGGCCGAAGACTCGAGCACTGGGCGCTGTCCGGTGCCCAGCAGCGGAATCTGCTGGTCGCCGTCTCCCCGTCGACGGCCCACGCCCTGCGCGCGATCGGCGTGGAACGCGACCGCATCCGGGTCGTGCACAACGGCGTGGAGGAGCCCGGCCCCCGGGCCGACCGTTCCCCCGACCCGCTGTTCGTCGCGGTGGGCCGGCTCGTCGAGTACAAGCGGATCGATCTGCTGCTGAGGCTGTGGGAGCGGGTGCGGCCGGTCACCGGCGGCCGGCTGCTGATCGTCGGCGACGGGCCGGAGCGGGAACGCCTGGAGCAACTCGCCGGTCCCGGCGTGGAGTTCACCGGGCATGTCTCCGAAGCCGAGAAACACCGTCTGCTGTGCGAGGCCTGGCTGCTGGTGCACCCATCCGCGGTGGAGGGCTGGGGCCTGGTGGTCACGGAGGCCGCCGCCCGGCAGACCCCGTCGATCGCCTTCGACGTACCGGGCCTGCGGGACTCGGTCGTGGACGGCGTGACGGGTGTCCTCGCCCACGGCGAGTCGTCGTTCGCGGCGGCCTGGTGCACGCTGGCGCTGTCGGGACATCGCCGGGAGCTGATGGGGAAGGCCGCGCGCGACCGGGCGGCGAGCTATCGCTGGGACCGGACGGTGCGGCAGTTCCGGGCGGTGGCCGCGGAGGCGGTGCGGAGCTGGGTGCCGTGACGCCTATACGCCGTGGAGGTAAGGCCGTCTCGCGAGTGCCGGTCGTTCGTGGCTGGTCGCGCAGTTCCCCGCGCCCCTTTCGGGGCGCATCACCGGACCGGAAATCGAAGGATCCCTCCTTTCGCCGTTCCCTCGCCCTCTTCCGGGCCTTCCTGCGCGAGCAGGAGGACCCGGAAGCCTGTTACTCACTCCTCGCCCGGGACGCCGTCGACCAGGTGGAGGCCTACGACGGTCCGGTGGCCGGCCGTACGGTCGTGGACGTCGGTGGTGGCAGCGGCCACTTCACCGAGGAGTTCCGCAGACGTGGCGCCCAGGCCCACCTCTTCGAACCGGACGTACGGGAGCTGGGCGAGAAGCCGCCCGAGGGGACCGTGATCGCCGACGGCTATCTGCTGCCCCTGTACGACGGGGTCGCCGATGTCACTTTTTCGTCCAACGTCCTTGAGCACGTGGCCGACCCGCAGACCTTCATCAGCGAGCTGGTGCGGGTGACCCGCCCCGACGGGCTGATCTATGTGTCGTTCACCAACTGGCTGTCCCCGTGGGGCGGCCATGAGTGGGCGCCCTGGCACTACCTGGGTGCCGAGCGGGCCCGCGCCCGCTACCGGCGCCGTACCGGAAAGGCCGCCAAGCACACCCTCGGCGAGAACCTGTTCGCCGTGCACATCGGCCCGACCCTGCGGCAGGTGCGCGCCCGTGACGACGTCAGGATCGTCTCGGCGCGCTCCCGCTACTGGCCGTTCCTCGCGGAGACCGTGGTCAGAGCCCCCGGGATCCGCGAGGTCGCCACCTGGAACCTCCTCCTCATCCTCCGGCGGTGTCCACCATGACGACGTCCACGGTCCAGGCTCCTCCCCCGGCAGCCGTTCCCACCACCGCGATCATGTCGCGCCCTCCCGAGGGCCCGAGGTCGCGACGCTGGCTGCTGGGGTTCTGGGCCGTGGTGTTCGTGCTGTTCCTGGCGGTGCAGCCGGGCCGCCAGACCTTCGACACCAAGCTCGGCGTCACCACCGACCCGGGCCGCTTCCTCGCCGACCTCGGCCAGTTGTGGCACGACCAGGGCTCGTTCGGCGGGATCCAGGACCAGTACGTCGGCTATGTGTGGCCGATGCTGCCGTTCTACTGGCTCGGCCACGCCGTGCAGCTGCCGGTGTGGCTGGTGGAACGGCTGTGGCTGTCGCTGGTCGTGTCGGTGGCCTTCTGGGGTGCGCTGCGGCTGGCCGAGCGGCTGCGCATCGGCAGCGGCGCCTCCCGGCTGCTCGCCGCCGTGGCGTACGCGCTGTGGCCGGTGTTCACGATCGTCGTCGGCTCCACGTCGGCCGCCGCGCTGCCCGGCGCGTTCCTGCCCTGGGTCCTGCTCCCGCTCGCCGACGAGCGCTACAGCGCCCGGATCGCCGCCCTGCGCTCGGCGTTGATCATCCCCTTCATGGGCGGCGTCAACGCGGCCTCGACCCTGGCAGCCCTGCTCCCGGTCGGCCTCTACCTCCTCTCCCGCCCGCCCTGCCCGAGACAGCGCAAGCTGATCGCCTGGTGGACGCCCGGCGTGATCCTCGCGACGGCCTGGTGGTGGATCCCGCTCCTCCTGCTCGGTGCCTACGGCGAGAACTTCCTTCCCTACGTGGAGAGTTCGCAGACCACGACCGAGACCATGTCGGCGACGGAGGCGCTGCGCGGCGCCGGCAACTGGGTCGCCTATCTGCACCTGGTGGACGCCTGGCTGCCGGCGGGCTGGACGGTCGCGTCCTCGGTCGTGGTGATCCTCTGTTCGGCGTTCGCGGCCGGGCTGGGGTTCGCGGGGCTGGCCCGGCGGGACCTGCCGGAGCGGCGCTGGCTGGTGCTGACCGCGCTGACGGCCGTACTCGTCCTGCTCGCCGGGTACGGCGGCCCGTTCGGCGCCCCCTTCCACGGGGCCGTGCAGGACTGGCTGAACGGCGGCCTCGCGCCCTTCCGCAACATCTACAAGTTCCAGGTGGGTCTGGCCCTCGCGCTGGTGCTGGGCCTCGCCCATCTGGTGGGCGTGGCGGCCGAGCCGCGCGGTGCCCGCCAGGTGCGGGGCCGCCGTTTCGCCCCGCTGATCGCGGCCGTGCTGATTCTGCCGGGTCTGCTGTGGCCGTACCTCAACGGCTCGATCCTCCAGCCGGGTTCCTTCCAGGAGCTTCCCAAGTACTGGCAGTCCACGGCCGACTGGCTGGAGAAGTACTCCCCCGACTCGCGCGCCCTGGTCGTCCCGGCGACCGCGCACGGCATATACACCTGGGGTTCCCCCATCGACCAGCCCCTCGACGTGCTCGCCGAGTCCCGCTGGGCACAGCGCGACTACGTCCCCTTCGGCACCCCCGGCAACCGGCGCGCCATGGACGCGGTGGAGGAGGCGCTGCTGACGGGCAGTCAAGTCCCCGGCCTGGCCGACTACTTGAGCCGGGCGGGCGTCTATTACGTCGTCGTCCGCAACGACCTCGACCCCGACCAGATCGGCAACGTGCCGACCTCGACGGTGAAGCGGACCCTGGAGCAGTCCGGGTACCAGCGGGTGACGGGCCTCGGCCCGCTCATGACCGGCGGCAAGATCCAGCCCGACACCCCGCTCCAGGTGGAGGGCCTGTACCCGAGGCAGCGGGCGGTGGAGATCTACCGTCCGGCGAGCGAGGACGTGCAACGGCCCGGGCAGGCCGGGCTGACGCCGGTCGCCGACACGGCCGTGGTCTCCGGCGGCCCGGAGGCGCTGCTGCCGCTGGCGACCGAGCTGCGGGGCCGGGCGACCGTCCTGACCGGCGACAACCATCCCGGGCTCGGTACCCCGCCGCTCCAGGTGGTCGGCGACGGGCTGCGCCGTGCGGACACCCGCTTCGGCCTGGTCAACGCGAACACCTCGTACACGTACACCCGCGACGAACGCAACGCGTCCGGCGCCGCCCAGGACGCCGGCGACAAGCCGCACCAGATCCTGCCGACCACGGGCCAGGACCACCAGACGGTCGCCGAACTGCGCGGCGCCCGCGAGGTCACGGCGTCCTCGTACGGCAACTGGCTCTTCCACCTGCCGCAGTTCGACCCGGTGAACGCCTTCGACGGCAACCCGGACACGGCGTGGACGGAGGGCGTGGCGGGTTCGCCGAACGGGCAGTGGCTGCGGATCGGCTTCACGGAGAACTACGACATGCCGTCGTCCTTCAAGGTCACGCCGTTGCCGCAGGAGAGCGTGCGGTCCGCGCCGACGCGGGTGCGGGTGGAGACGGAGAAGGGGTCGGTGACCAGCTTCCTCCGCCCGGACGGCTCGACGCAGAGCGTCAAGGCGCCAGAAGGCGCGACGAACTGGATGAAACTGACGATCACCGACTCGGTGGCCCGGCGGGCCGGGCTCGCGGGCGCGGGCTTCACCGAGATCGACCTGCCGGACGTCCAGGTCACCCGCCTGCTCCGGCTCCCCACCGACGCCGCGAAGGCCGAGACCACGGCCGCCTCCGCCGAGGTCATCTCCCTGCACCGCACCGCCGACCCGGCCGGGTTCTCCCCGACCGGCACGGAGGCGGGCCTGCACCGCCGCTTCTCGACGGTGACGGCGGGGACGTACGACGTCAAGGCGAGCGCGGTCCCGGTCACCGGCGAGGAATTCGACCGGATGCTGTACGAGATCGCGCCCGACCAGGCCGGCCGCATCACGGCGACCGCCGACTCCACGGCCGCTCTCGGCGCGGGCCTGTCGGCGCGGAATCTCACCGACGGCGATCTGACGACGGCGTGGATCGCGGGCGACCGTCCCACGATCCATCTGCGCTGGCCCGACAAGCAGCCGGTCGGCGAGCTCGTCCTGCCCGGCGCGGGCGGCCTGTCCGCCCGGCCCACCGAGGTCGACATCAGCTCCCCCGACGGCGCGGTGATCGCCGGCGTCGACGAGAACGGCTGGGTCCGCTTCCCGCCGATCACCACGGACCGCCTCGACATCACCATCACCGAGACGGCCCCGATGACCCTGCACAACCCGGTCGCCGACGAGGACCTGCAACTGCCGGTCGGCCTCACCGAGGCGTACATCCCGGCCCTCGACCGCTACCGCACACCCCAGCCGGCGGCCACACGGACCTTCTCGCTGCCCTGCGGGTCCGGGCCGGTGCTGGCGGTCGACGGGGAGCTGTATCAGACGAGCGTGAAGGGGACGGTACGAGACCTGACCGAGCGCCGGCCCGTGGACGTGACGCTCTGCCAGTCCGGCCCGGCCGACAGCGAGTTGGAGCTGACGGCGGGCTCGCACCGGGTCGAGGGCGGCGACGCGGGACCGCTCGCGCTCACCGACGTGACACTGACCCGGGGCACGGTCACGGCACCCACGCCGGTCGCCCGTGACCTGCGGATACGGGACTGGCTGGGCGACCAGCGCGCGGTCACGGTCGGCTCGGGCGCGGCGTCCTACTTCACGACCTACGAGAACTTCAACGACGGCTGGAAGGCAACGCTGAACGGCAAGGAACTGTCGCCGGTACGGCTGGACGGCTGGCAGCAGGGCTGGCGGATCCCGGCGGGGGCCGGCGGCACCGTGAAGCTGTCGTACGAGCCCTCGACGACGTACGACGCCGGGCTGATCGGCAGCGGGGTGGCGATCGTCGGGCTCGCGGGCCTTGTGCTCTGGCGGCGCCGGTCCCCCAACCCGGACGACCCGCAGCCGCTGCCGCCCGCGCCCGGCGTGTGGCTCGGCGCGGTGGCGCTGACGCTGGTCGGCGCGGTGATCGCCGGGTGGTTCGCGCTGCTGGTCCCGGCGCTGGCGCTCCTCGCGTACCGACGGCATTCGCTCCTCGTACCGATCGCGTTCGTGGCCCTCGCGGGGGCCGGGATCGCGGCGGCCGTGGGTGCCGGGAATCCGGTGGGCGCGGAGGAGGGGGCGTTCGGGCCCGCGGCCCAACTGCTGGCGTTGATCGGGTTGTTCGCGGGACTGGTGAGCGTGTGGGAGCGGCCCAAGACGCCTGTGGCCGTGGCGTCCGAGGCGCCGACGCAGCAACTGCCGCCGGTGGAAGTGACCAAGGGGAGGAGCGAGCCCGCATGACCAGCACTCCGCTGCGCATCCCGTTCCCGGTGGTGGACGAGGTGGCCCGGCACTGCCTCCAGGAGGAGGAGCCGGAGACAGTCCACATCGAGGTGCACCTGCCCGGCCGGCTGGACCCCGTACGCCTGCGGAAGGCCTTCACGGAGGCCCTGCACCGGCACCCGCGCATCCTCATGCGGGAAGCGCCGGGTCGGTGGTACCGACGCCGCTACGAATGGGAACTGACGGCCGAACCGGACGTGGAGGTGGTCAGCTTCCCGGCACCGGGCAGGGACGCGCTCCGGGACGCGCGGACCCGGGCCCTGGTGGAGGCACCGTCACTTTCGGCTTCGCCGCCGGTGCGGTTGGAGGTGGTGGAGGGGGCGGGGCCGGTCGAAGGCAGCGAGGCGACGGACGCGGTCGGCGTATCCGCCGGAGCGGCGGGCAGTCGTGCCGCCGCGTCGGCGCCCTTCCCGGCAGCGACAGGCGGCGCCCCGTGGACAGCCACAGCCGCCGCAGCCGGCGGCATTCGCGCTGCCGGGCCGGCGCCTGCCCCGGCCGCGGCGAGCAGCATGCCGGCAGGCGCTGCCGTCGGCGCCGATGCCCGCACATCCGCCGCAGCCGCGGGCTGTCGTGCCGCTGGGGCGGCTCCCGACCCACACAGAGCGGCACCCCGCGAGCGCGGGCAAGCGCCCCCACCCCCCGGCAGCAGCCCTGGCCCACGCCCCCATGGCACGGTGCTGTTCCTGACCATCAACCACACCGCCCTCGACGGCCCCGCCTGCCTCCGCGTACTCGCCACCGCCGCGGAGCTCTACGGCGGCAAGGACAACGCCCCCGCCGCACCACCCGTCCGCACGCCCGAACCCCCGCAGGGCCCCCCGGACACCCCTTCCAACTGGTCCAAACCCGCCCGCGTGGCCCCCGGCGCCCCGGAACCCTCCCCCGGCAACGGCCTCCTCGTCACCGAGCTCCCCCTCCCTCACCGCCCCAAGGGCTCGCCCTACACGGTGAACGACCAGCTCATGGTCACCACGGCACTCACCATCGCCCACTGGAACAGGGAACACGGCGCCCGCCCCCGCCCCCTGCGCATCACCATGCCCGTGGACGACCGCCCCCGCGACACCACCATGCCCATAGGCAACGGCACCCGCCTCGTCGAAGTCCCGTTCGCTCCGCACGAGTTGGACCATCCCCCGATGCCCGACCTCCTGCGCCGCACGGCGACCCGTACCCGGGCCCTCAAGTCCCTCCCCCGCCCCCAACTGGGCCACGGCGCCTCCCTCCTGACCGCCCCGGTCACCCCCGTGGCGTGGCGGGCCGCGCTCACCAGGGGGCTGCGCAGGGCCGCCGCGCCATGGACGTCGACGACCCTGCTCAGCAACATCGGCCGGATCCCGTACCCCCTGGACTTCGGCGAGGAGGCCGGCCGCGCGCACGCCGTGTGGTTCTCCGCGCCGGCCCGGATGCCCCGCGGCCTCACCGTCACCACCGCCTCCACCGCGGGCCGCCTCCACCTCGCCCTGCGCTGGTCGCGATCCCTGCTCGGCCACGGCGACGGAGCCCATCTGCGGGACCTCTTCGAGCACTACCTGCACACCACGGAGGCCGGCGCATGACCACCACCGCGCAACTCCCCAAGGAACTCCGGGACTTCTACGAGGATCCCGCCGTACCCGTCGCCTCCGGCGCCTCCCGGTCCCTGCGCCAGGCCCGCATGCTGGCATCCGCCCTCGGCACCGGGAAGGCGCACACGATCCTCGACATCGGCTGCGGCGACGGCACCGCCGCGGCCACCGCCGCCCCCCTCCTCAAGGGCCACCGCATCGTCGGCGTCGACTGGTCCCAGGACGCCCTGAAGCGTGCCCGCGCCCACCTGACGTACGCGATCCGCGGCGAACTCACCGGCGAGGGCCTGCCGTTCGGCACCGGCTCCGCGGACGCCGTTCTGTTCAGCGAGGTGATCGAGCATCTCGTCGACCCGGACGCCGCGCTCGACGAGATCCGCCGCGTCCTGCGCCCGGGAGGCCACCTCATGCTGTCCACCCCGAACCTGGCCGCCTGGTACAACCGGGCCCTGCTGCTGGCCGGCGTGCAGCCCGTGTTCTCGGAGGTCAGCCTGCGGGCGATCCACGGCCGGCCGGGCACGGAAGTCGTCGGCCACCTGCGTCTCTACACCGCCCGCGCGCTGCGGGAGTTCGTCGGCGCGGCCGGCTTCGAGGTCGTACGGGTCGAAGGCGCTCCCTTCCACGGCGTACCGCGTCCGCTGCGGCCGCTGGACCGGCTGGCCTGTGCCAGACCGTCCCTCGCGTCGATCCTCCTCCTTCACGCCCGAAGGACGTAGGCGATGTGGTGGGGGGTGGCCGCGGCGCTGCTGGCGAACGTCCTGTACAGCACCGGATTCGTCCTGGAGAAAAGGGCGTTGGCCACCCTGCCCGAGGTCAGCATCCGGCAGCCGGCCCGGCTGCTGGGGCTCGTGCTGCGCAGCCCGCTGTGGATCGGGGGGTCGCTCTCGCTCGCCGCCGGTTTCGGCGCGCAGCTCGCCGTGTACCGGACGCTGCCGATCGCCGCCGCGCAGGGCATCTTCGTCTCCGGCCTGGTGCTGCTCGTGCTGCTGTCCGCCCGGCTGCTGGGCGAGGAGACCACCGGCCGCGAGCGGTACGCGCTGGGCGCGATCCTCGCCGCGCTGCTCATGGTCGTCCTGTCGCTGAGCGAGAGCTCCGACACGGTCAGCGAGGAGGCGCCGTACCCGCTGATCCTGTTGGTGTGCGTGCCCTCGCTGGCGGGGGGCGTCTGGCTGTACAACTCCGCCGAGCGCCGCACCCGGCACCGCCACCGCGCCCCGACCACGGGCGTCGAGTACGGCGTGGCGGTGGGCCTGCTCTACGGCGTCAGCTCGCTCGCGATCAAGGGCATGTCGGGCTATCTGACGGCGAGCGGCCTGGGCGGGGCCCTTGTCGACGTGCTCCGCTCCCCGTATCCGTATCTTCTGCTGTTCACCGGCGCGTTCGGTCTCGTCATGTCGCAGGCGGCACTGCAACGCTGCCGGGCCTCGCTGATCGTGCCCGTGTGTACGACGGTGACCTGCCTGTACACGGCGGTGCTCGGCACGCTCTCGTTCGGCGAGGCGCTGCCCCAGGACCCGCTCAGACTCGCGCTGCGCCTCGCGGGCATCGTGCTCGCCGTCGCCGTGCTGCTGAGCATGCCGAAGCACGACCGGGCGCCCCAGCCCTCCCTCAGTGCCAAGGAGTTGACTCCCCCGTGAAACCCGACGACCCACTGTTGAAGATCCTGGCGTGCCCGCTCGACAAGGGTCCGCTGCACCTCGTCGTACCGGACGGCCCGGCGCGGACCGAGGCCCTCTACAACCCTCGTCTGCACCGGCGTTACCCGATCCTCGACGGCATCCCGCAACTGCTGCCGGCCTCCGGGGAGCAGGTCTCGGACGACGAGCACGAGGAACTACTGCTGCGCCTTTCTGGGGATTCCCCCCAGACCCCCGGGATGACCTCATGACGGGCCCCGCGCGCACCTGGGCGGCCCGAGTGGCCCCGCACCTGCCCACCCGCCTGGTCGCCGCCGCCGCCAGAGCCGTGTACCCGCGGTTCGAACCGGAGCTGGCGCGGCTCGCCGACCTGTGCCCGGAGGGCTGCGCCACGGCCGTGGACGTCGGCGGCTGGTACGGCCCCTGGACGCGGCGGCTGTCCGAACGGGCGAGCCGGGTGGTGACCGTCGAGCCGGTTCCCCATCTGGCACGGCTGCTGACCTCGGCGGCCCCGGCGAACGTCCGCGTGGTCCAAGCCGCCGCCGCGGACCGCCCGGGCACGGCCCGCCTGTGGCTGCCGCCGGACGACGCGGGCGACCGGGGTGTGTCGTCGCTGGTCCGCCGGGACATCCACGGCCGCGCGCTGGAGGTGCCCTGCATCACCCTCGACGAACTGGCCCTCAAGGACGTCGGCTTCATCAAGGTCGACGTGGACGGCAGCGAGCTGGCGGTGCTGCGCGGGGCGACGGGGCTGCTGGCCCGCGACCGGCCGGCCCTCTTCGTCGAGCTGGAGTCCCGTATCCAGCCGATCGCGCCGGTGGTGACGTATCTGGCCATGCTCGGCTACGACGGCTGGGTGCTGCCCCGCGACAACTGGGTGCCGCTGGCCGCGTTCCCGCTGGAGGCCCATCAGTCGGTGGCCTCGTACGTCGTCGCGCACGGCCTGCTGCGCCGGGTCCTGCCCTTCCGCAAGCGCCCCCGGTACGTGAACTCGGTGCTGTTCCTCCCGGACGGCCGTCGACCGGGGTCCCATCAGGTGGGGGACGATGGTTCGCATGCCCTCCGGAAAGCCCGCCGCTAGTCCCTTCACCCCGCTCGACTTCCAGCTGGTGCTGCTGCGCCGCATGGCCGACCACAACCCCGACCTCGTGGAGGAAGCCCGCCACCGCCTCGGCGTCTCCCTCACGGACATGAGGGAGGCCAACCGACGCTGGCAGGCGATGGTCCGCTCCCCGCGCTCCCGGTCCGCCGCCGCCCGCTACCGCTCGGTCCTCGGCGAGCCCGAGTCGGTGCTCACCCGCAAGGTCGGCGACCTGGAGTGCGAGGCCCGCCTCTGGCCCCTCCCCCTCTGGCCCGACCTGCGTTTCGAGGTGCTCCTCGCCCCGAACGGCGGCGTCTGGAACGAGTGGCTGATCCGCGCCCCGGGAGCCGAGGCACCCGCGCTGCGGACCCTCGACGACCTCACCCCCTGGTCCTGCACGGTCGACGAGGCGGCCCGCGCCTTCGCCCCGGCCCGGCCGCTCCAGGGGTCGGCGCCGACGCGATGGGGGCTGGCCTTCACGGCGCCGGACGGGCAGGGCGGGCGGTGGGAGTGTGCCGCCGAGTTCACCTGGGGGCTGTTGCAGCGGGTGGCGGTCAACGACCGGTCAACCGGGGGCAGTTAGGCCAGATCCTCCACCCCCGGCGCCACTCCCCCGAGGCTCTCCGTGATGGCGCCGGTGGCGGCGACGAGGAGGGCACCGAGTTCCGGGACGCGGTCGCGGGTGACGCGGGCGGCCGGGCCGGAGACGCTCACGGCCGTGGTGACCTCGCCCTTGTGGTCGTGGACCGGGGCGGCCACGCAGCGGATGTCGAGTTCGTTCTCCACGTCGTCGACGGCGTAGCCGCGCTGCCGGATGAGCGCGAGCTCCTCGCGCAGCCGCTCGGGCGAGGTGAGGGTGGCCGGGGTGCGGGCGGGCAGCCCGGCCGCGATCACCTTGTCGACGACGTCGTCGGCGCTGTGGGCGAGGAAGACCTTGCCGGTGGCGGTGCAGTAGGCGGGCTGGCGGCTGCCGATCCGGGAGTGCATACGAACCGCCTGGGTGCTCTCGACCTTGTCGATGTAGACGATCTCCGGGGGGTCGAATGTCACGAGGTGGACGGTCTCGCCGCTGTCCTCGGCGAGCCGGTGCAGCACCGGCGAGGTGATCTGCCGGGTGTCGCGCCGCTCCAGATAGGCCTGGCCGAGCAGCGCGTTCTGCGGGCCCAGACGGTAGCGGCCCGACTCGGGGTCCTGATCGACCAGCCGCACCTCCCGCAGCGGGGCGACGAGGCGCAGCACGGTGCTCTTGCTCATCCCGAGCCCCTCGGCGAGGTCGGTCAGGGTGACGCCGTGCGGATGGCCCCTGTCCTCGGCCAGGTACATGAGGATGCCGAGCGCGCGCCGCAGCGAGGAGGAGGCGTTGCGGCGGGCCGGAGGCGTGTCGGGTGCGTCAGTCACGTCCGCATCCTACCGTGCTGCATAGCAAAACTCCGTGTTACATATTGAAATCCCCCATTGACGGTCACGAACACCCGGGGCTAGCTTCGGCGCAACGTTCTGCGAAACGAAGTTTTGCATTGCAGAACAACCTCTCCCCGAAGGGATCCCCGCGATGCGACTTCGTCACCGTAACCGCCCCCTGATGCTGATGTGCACCGGTGTGACCGGCGCCGCCCTCCTCACCGCCTGCAGTTCCGCTTCCGGTACCAGCGGCGCCTCCACCGCCCAGTCCTCGACGCTCCAGACGGTCATCAAGCGCGGCACGCTGAACGTCGCCAGCTGTCTGACGTTCCCGCCCTTCGGCTCGCTCAGCAAGGACAACAAGCCGCAGGGCTTCGACGTGGACGTCGCCGACGCGATGGCCAAGGCGCTCGGCGTCAAGGTCAAGGTCGTCGACACGACCTCCGCCAACCGCATCCCCAACCTGCAGACCAAGAAGGTCGACGCGGTGGTCTGCAACTTCACCACCACCGCCGAGCGCGCCAAGCAGGTCGCCTTCAGCGACCCGTACATCGTCGCGGGCGAGGTCCTGCTGGTGAAGAAGTCCAGCGGCATCGCCACGATCAAGGACCTCAGCGGCAAGACGGTCGCCGTCACCAAGGGCTCCACCAACGGGGACGCGGTCAAGGCCGGCAACCCCGCCGCCAGGATCCAGGAGTACGACACCTCCTCCGCCGCCGTCCTCGCGGTCAAGCAGGGCCAGGCCGACGCCATGGTCGAGGACTCCAACTTCCTCAACTTCCAGGCCAAGCAGGACCCTTCGCTCAAGGTCACCAAGGACTCCGTGGTCCCGCTGGAGTACAACGGCATCGGCGTCCAGCTGGGCGACCCCACCTGGCTCCAGTGGGTGAACACCTGGCTCAGGGAGTTCAACACCTCCGGTGAGTCCGGCGCCCTCTACAAGAAGTGGTTCGGCGTCGACCGCGTCTACCCGCTCACCCCGTCCTACTGAGTTCCGGCGGGCGGCGGCACCCGGCCCACGGACCGTCGCCCCGCCCGTGAACGTGTGGAGGAGCCCCATGCTCACCGACTGGTCCTATGCCCTCCAGGACTGGCCCACCTACCTGAGCGCGGCCTGGCTGTCGCTGAGACTCTCGCTCGCCGCCTTCGCGCTGGCCTTCGCCCTCGGCCTGGGCGGCGCCCTTGCCCGCAGATCCCGGTACGCCGTGCTGCGCGCACCGGCCGCCGTGTACGTCGAGGTCATCCGCAACACCCCCGTGCTGCTGCAGATGTTCGTCGCGTACTTCGCCCTGCCGTCCGCCGGTATCCGGCTGAGCCCCGTCCAGGCGGGCGTCCTCGCGCTCGGCGTCAACGTGGGCGCGTATCTGACGGAGATCTTCCGCGCCGGCATCCAGGCCGTCCCGCCCGGCCAGCGCGAGGCGGCACGCGTCCTCGCCCTGAGCCCCGCCCGCGCCTTCGCGCACGTGGTGCTCCCGCAGGCGCTGCGCAACGTCTACCCGGCGGTGGTGAACCAGCTCGTGCAGATCATCCTGGGCTCGTCGCTGCTGTCCGCCATCTCGGTGCCCGAACTCACCGGCACGTCGATGGTCATCAACTCCCGCACCCTGCTGACCGTCCAGGTCTTCGGCATCGCCGCGGTGCTCTACCTCGTCCTCACCAACCTGGTGGTCCTCGCGGCCGGGCTGATCGGCCGGGTGGCCTTCAAACCGCCGCTGCCGACGGCCGTACGACCGCGCCCGCCGGCCGCCGTACGCCGGCTGCTGCCCACGCGAGCCGTGCCCAACGTCCGTAAGGGGGCGGCGTGATGGACTGGTCGGTCATCTGGTCGAACCGCGAGCTGTTCACCGACGGCCTGTGGGCCACGGTGCTGCTGTCGCTCGCGGCCATCGCCACCGGGACGCTCACCGGGCTCCTCGTCGCGGCCGTACGCACCAGCCGCATCCCGCTGCTGGCCCAGCTCGCCCGGGTCTATCTGGAGGTCTTCCGCGGCACCCCGCTGCTGATCCAGATGCTGTTCCTCTACTTCGGCGCGGCCTATCTGAACCTCGCGGGCATCACCGTCTTCGGCGCGGCCCTGCTCGCGCTGACCCTGTACCAGGGCGCGTACATCGCGGAGATCTTCCGGGCCGGCATCGAGGCCGTGCCCCGGGGACAGTGGGAGGCCGCGCGGGTCCTCGGTCTCAGCCGGACGCAGACCTTCACCACCGTGATCCTGCCGCAGACCCGGGCGATCGTGCTGCCGCCGCTGGTGGGCCAGTACCTCTCCCTGGTCAAGGACACCTCGATCGCCGTCGTGATCGGCTACGTCGAACTCGTGCGCCAGGGCCAGGCGGTCATCGACCGCGCGGGCGGTCCGGCCACCACCTATCTCGCCGTGGCCGCCCTGTACTTCGTCATCTGCTACCCGCTGTCGCTCGTCGTGCGACGGATGGAACGAAAGGCTGTCATCGCATGACGACCACCGACACCACGACCGCGGAGAAGACGGTCGCCCGTATCTCCCTGTCCGGCGTGCACAAGCGGTTCGGCGCGCTGGAGGTCCTCAAGGGCGTCGACATCGACGTCGAGCCGGGCGAGGTCGTCGTCCTCATCGGCGCCAGCGGCTCCGGCAAGAGCACCCTGCTGCGGATCATGTGCGACCTGGAGCGGGCGGACGACGGCGACGTGTGGGTCAACGGCGTACCGCTGCACGACCGCAAGCGCGCCCCCGAGATCTTCGGCCAAGTGGGCATGGTCTTCCAGCAGTTCAACCTCTTCCCGCACAAGACCGCGCTGGGCAACGTCACCCTCGCCCTGCTCAAGGTCAGGAAGCTCTCGCGGGCCGAGGCCGAGGAACGCGGCCGTGCCGCACTGGCCCGGGTCGGGCTCGCCGACAAGGCCGACGCCTACCCGGCGCAGCTCTCCGGCGGCCAGCAGCAGCGGGTCGCCATCGCCCGCGCGCTCGCCATGGACCCGGCGATCATGTTCTTCGACGAGCCGACCTCCGCGCTCGACCCGGAGCTGGTCGGCGAGGTCACCGGCGTCATGCGCTCGCTCGCCGAGGACGGCATGACCATGGTCGTGGTCACCCACGAGATGCGCTTCGCGAAGGACACCGCGGACCGGGTCGTCTTCATGGACGGCGGGGTCGTCCTCGAACAGGGCCCGCCTCAGCAGGTGTTCGGCAACCCGGCGGAGGTCCGCACGCAGCAGTTCCTGCACCGGGTCCTGGACACGTGAGCGGCACCGGCCCGGACGTCGTGTGCCTCGGCGAGACCATGGCCGTGCTCAGCCCGCCGGACGCCGGGCCGCTCGCCCGTCAGCGCACCCTCGCGCTGACCGTGGGCGGCGCGGAGTCCAACGTGGCCTGCTCGCTGGCCGCCCTCGGGCACCGCGTCGCCTGGCTGAGCCGCGTCGGCGCCGATCCGCTCGGCCGCCGCGTGCTGGACGACCTCACGGCCCGCGGCGTCGACGTCCTGGCCGTGGAGACCGACCCCGAGCGCCCCACCGGCGTGTACTTCAAGGACCCGACCCCGGACGTGACCCGCACCTACTACTACCGCCGGGGCTCGGCGGCGTCGGGCATGAGCCCCTCCCTGGCCCGCCTCCCCCTGCTCCGCGAGGCCCGGCTGCTGCACCTGTCCGGCATCACGCCGGCCCTGTCGGACAGCTGCGCCGCCCTGATGGACGTACTGATCACAGGAAGGACCGCCCCGGGCCCGCTCATCTCCTTCGACGTCAACCACCGCCCCGCCCTGTGGCGGCACCGGCCCGCCGACGCGGCACGGGTGCTGCTCCGGCTGGCCCGCGGCGCCGACGTCGTCTTCGTCGGCCGGGACGAGGCCGAGACTCTGTGGAGCACCGGCAAGGCGGCGGACGTACGGGACCTGCTCCGCCCCGCCCGCGTCGTCGTGGTCAAGGACGCCGGACACGGGGCGACGGCGTACACCGAGGACGGCGAGGAGACCTTCGTCCCCACGCCCCCGTCCCGGGTCGTCGAACGGGTCGGCGCCGGCGACGCCTTCGCCGCGGGCTATCTCTCGGCGGCGCTGCTGGAAGGCCGCGGCCCCGAGGAGGGACTGCGCCGCGGCCACGAACTGGCCGCGGCGGCACTGGCCACGAGGGACGACGTCCCGGCCTGATCAGCGAGCCGCCGCCAGGATCGCCGCCACGACGGCGGGCAGCGAGTCCGGGTGCAGGAACAGGAACAGATTCGGCTCCACCAGCTCCAGCTCCATCACCCGCGGCTCCCCGTCCTCCCCGTCCACCCCGTCCACCAGGTCGACCCGGGCGTACAGCACCTCGTGCTCGTCCGGTACGACGGCCAGGGCGCGCTCGGCGACGGAGAGTTCGGCCGGGGTCGGCGTCCAGGGCTCCAGGCCGGGATGCGCGACCTTGGCGGCGTCGAAGGCCGTACCGGGGGCGAGGACGGCCCGCTTGCGGCTGGCGTGCAGCAGCCGCCCGCCGAAGAACTGCAACGCCCGCTCACCACGGGCGTCTATGCCCTTCATGTACGGCTGCACCATCGCGGTGAGCCCCTCCGCGTGCATGCGCGCGAGGTGTCGTAGGGCCGTCTCGTGCTGCTCGGGCGTGTAGCGCGCGGCGTACCGGGCGCCGGCGCCGGAGGTGGGCTTGACGACGTACTCGTGGTCGTCGGGGAGCTCGGCGGCGTCACCCGGCGCGAGGTACCGGGTGGGGACGACGGGCACCCCGGCCGCCGCCAGATCCCCGAGGTACCGCTTGTCGGTGTTCCACCGCACCACGTCCACCGGATTCGCCAGCCGCGTGACCTTGGCGCAGCGCTCCGCCCACGCCACGAACTCGGCCGCCCGCCAGCTGTAGTCCCAGGTGGACCGGATGACGGCGAGGTCGTAGGCGCCCCAGTCGACACCGGCGTCGTCCCAGAACACGACGTCCGCCTCGGCCCCGGCCGCGCGGAGCGCGTCCCGCAGCACGGGCAGGTCGTCGTCCCTGCTGGGCTCCGGCCGGGGATCGTAGGTGACGAGGGCGACTCGGGGCACGGCGGGCTCCATTCTCGTACTGCTCGACTCTCGTACGGCTCGACCAGGCAGGTTAACCGCCGCCCACGCAACCGCGGCAACCCGTTTGACCTTCACCTTTGGTGAAGCCCCAGCATCGGTGGCGAGGAACGAAGGAATCCGGGGGTGCCCATGGACGACGGCCTGCTGACGATCGGCACGTTCGCGAAGGCGTCCCGGCTGTCGCCCAAGGCGCTGCGGCTGTACGACGAACTGGAGTTGCTGCGTCCGGCACGGGTCGACCCCGACACGGGTTACCGGTACTACGCGGTCGGGCAGCTGGAGCGAGCGCGGCTGGTGGCGTGGCTGCGGCGGCTCGGGATGCCGCTGGCCCGGATCCGTGAGGTGTGCGACATGTACGCCCTCGACTCCGAGGCCGCCGCCGGGGAGATCCGTGCCTACTGGGCGCGGGTCGAGGCGGAGACGGCCGTGCGGCGGGAGCTCGCCGCGTTCCTCGTGGACCAACTGACAGTGAAACCGAGGAAGGACACCACCATGCTGGAACTGCGCTACTTCGCCCACTCGGACCGGGGGCGGGTCCGCCCCGAGAACCAGGACACGGCGTATGCGGGCACCCGGCTGCTCGCGGTCGCGGACGGCTTCGGCCCGGCGGGCGCGCCCGCGAGCGGCGCCGCCGTGGAGGCGCTGAGGTTCCTGGACACGGAGGATGTGCCGGCGGGCAACGTCCTCAACCTCCTGGAGGTCGCGGTACGGAGCGCCACGGAGGCGGTCCAGGACGTCACCCGGGGCGCGGAGGACATGGGCACCACCCTGACCGCCCTGCTGTGGACGGGCTCCCGCCTCGCGCTGGTCCACATCGGCGACTCCCGCGCGTATCTGCTGCGCGACGGCGGCCTGTTCCGCATCACCGACGACCACACGATGGTCCAGTCGCTGATCGACGAGGGCCGCCTCACGCCCGAGGAGGCCACCGCCCACCCCCAACGCTCCCTGCTCCTGAAGGCCCTCCCGTCCGCCGCCCCCGCGACCCCGGACCTCCGCCTCCACGACGCCCGCCCCGGCGACCGCTACCTCCTGTGCTCCGACGGCCTGTCCACCGTCGTCCCCGACGACCGCATCCGCACCCTCCTCGGCGCCGCCCCGGCCCCGGACGAGGCCGTACGCACCCTGGTCGCCGAGGCGAACACGGCCGGCGGGCCGGACAACGTGAGCTGTGTGGTGGCGGACGTGGTGGAGACGGCGGCGACCTGAGAGGTTGCTCCGTTATTCCGGAATAACGTAACGTCGGAGCATGGCCGATGACCCCTTGCAGGAGCGAGTCGCCGCGCTCGAAGAACGGGTGGCGCGGCTGGAGTTGAGACCGCGGGCGCCCCAGAGTGAGGTGTTCTGGGCCCTCGAAGGGCTGCGCGAGCGGCTCACCGGGGACGGTGAGGTCCTCTTCACCGGCGCCGTGAACCTGCCCACAGGCGAGCACTACGCATGGCAGCAGGGTGCGGCGACGGCGGGACTGCTCGAAGCGAACTGGGCGGACCACGCCGCGCCGTACGCCGCCCTGGGGCATCCGGTGCGGCTGACCCTGCTGCGCGCGGTGCTCCGTGGCACCCGCTCCGCGGCCGAGTTGCAGGAGACGGCGGGGCTGAACACCACCGGGCAGCTGTACCACCACCTCAAGCAGCTCACCGCCACCGGCTGGCTCCAGGCCGAGGGGCGTGGCCACTACCAGGTGCCCGCGGGCAGAGTGGTCCCGCTGCTCGTGCTGTTGTCCGCGGTGGTGCCGGCACCGAACCCGACGACGACGCAGGAGTAGTTCATGAACCGACGGAGTTTCCTGGGCGCGGCGACGGCCGCAGCCGGGATATCGCTGTTACCCGGACACGCCACGGCGGCCAGGAGCGACCTGGCCGCGCGGGTGCGGCCCTACCTGGACCGTGCGCTGGCCGCCGGCAGCCCGAGCGTCGTCTGCGGAGTCATCCGCGGCGCACACAGGCACGTGGCGGGTGCGTCCCAGGCCGGCAGGGCACCGGACGGCAGGACGGTCTTCCAGCTCGGCTCGATCGGGAAGACCCTCACCGCCACGGCTCTCGCGCGCGCCGTGAGCAGGGGGAGGGTCCGCCTCGACACACCGCTGGCCCTGCCCCCGGGCTTCCCGGTCCCCCGCAAGGGCCCTCGGCGGATCACCCTGGCCGACCTGGCGACCCATACCTCCGGCCTGCCCTCCCTGCCGCCCAACCTCCTCGCGGAGGCGGACCCGTACGACCCCTACGCGCACTACACACTGGACGACCTGGCCGCCGGCCTGGCCGAGACGCACCTGAACACCGAGCCGGGCAGCACCTACCTCTACGCGAACCTCGGGTACGGACTGCTCGCCCAGGCACTGGCCTTCGACGACGTGGACGCGATGCTGTGGCGCGACGTGGCGGCCCCGCTGCGCCTGCGCGACACGACGACGACCCTGCGACCGGACATGGCCCTGCGTAAGGCCACCGGCCATCTCGCCGGAGACGCCGTCCCCGACTGGCACGACCACGTCCTCACCGGCGCGGGCACGTCCGTCTACAGCACCGCCGACGACATGCTCCGCTTCCTCGGCGCACACCTACGCCCGGACCGCTCACCGTTTCGCGACGCGATCGAACTGACCCAGCGCCCCCGCTTCACCGTCGACCGGACCCTGCGCGTCGGCCTCGGCTGGCACCTCAGCACGCTCCCCGACGGCCGCACCATGACCTGGCACAACGGTGGCACCGGCGGATTCAGCACCTGCGCGGCCTTCGACAGGAAGAGCGGGACAGCGGTGGTGATGCTGGTGAACACCTTCAGCGAGGAGTCCACCGACAGCCCCCGCCCGGTGGACGAACTGACCTTCGAGTTACTGGAAGCGCTGTAGGGGCGACCTCAGCAAGACGCCGGAACAAGACCGCCCCAGGTCCTACCGCTCCTCGTCCGGCTCCCAGTCGAGCAGGCGGACCTTCGCGACCGTACGCACATGGCGGCGCATCGCGGTGGCCGCCTGCTTCGGCTGTCCCGCGGCGATGGCGTCGAGGATCGCCTGATGTTGGGTCAGGGAGCGGTGCGGGCGGTGGGGCTGGCGCAGGGACTCGGTGCGGCTCTCGGCGATCTGGTCGGCGATGGAGCGCATGAACTCGGCGAGGAGGCTGCTGTGGGCGGCCGCGGTGACCGCCGCGTGGAAGAGCCGGTCGCCCTCGATGCCGTGACCGCCCGCCTCGATCTCCTCGGCCATGTGGGCGAGTGCCGCCCGCATCGCCGCGAGGTCGTCCTCCGTGCGGCGCTCGGCGGCCAGTTCGGCGAGCTTCGTCTCCAGGGCCTCGCGGGCGTCCAGGACGTCCGGGAGGCGTCGGCGGCGCTCGACCATCCTCTCGACGGGTTCGACGTCCAGGCTGTCGCGGACCAGGTACGTCCCGCCGCCGTGCCGTGCCTCCACCAGGCCCTGGACCTCCAGGACCACGATCGCCTGCTTGACCGAGGCCCGGCTGACACCCAGCCGCTGGGCCAGGTCACGCTCGGGCGGGAGGCGGTCGCCGGCCTTGAGGCCGCCCTCGGCGACGTACTGGCGCAGCCGGTCGAGCACCTGCTCGTACAGGCGCTGTTTCGTCATGGGGCGCAGGGCGTCGGTCACGTGCTCGGTCATGGACTCCCCCTCTCGTCGGGAGCGTAACACCGGGCCTTTGGGTGGCCGAGTGGCTGAGCCAATTTCTGCGCGACCCCTTGACGGCGCCCCGCCGCGCGCCCACGCTAACCAGCCAACCGACCCGTAAGTGGCTCAGCCACTCGACCACTCGCTCGCCTGCCCCGAAGTACTCACGCAGTACCCACCAACCGCTCCGGGACCCAAAGACGGGAGCCCGTATGTCCCCCGAACTCATCTCGATCCTCGTCCTCGTCGTGGTGTTCGTCATCGCCACCACCCGTTCCGTCAACATGGGCGCGCTCGCCTTCGCCGCCGCCTTCGCGGTCGGCGAGCTCGTCGCCGACCTCGACGCGGACGGCATCTTCGCCGGTTTTCCCGGCGACCTGTTCGTCGTGCTCGTCGGCGTCACCTACCTCTTCGCCATCGCGCGGGCCAACGGCACGACCGACTGGCTGGTGCACGCGTCCATCCGGCTCGTCCGGGGGCGCGTGGCGCTGATCCCCTGGGTGATGTTCGCCATCACCGCCGCGCTCACCGCGATCGGCGCGGTCAGCCCGGCCGCGGTCGCGATCGTCGCGCCGATCGCGCTGAGCTTCGCCTCCCGTTACGGGATCAGCCCGCTGCTGATGGGCGCGATGGTCGTGCACGGCGCCCAGGGCGGCGGATTCTCGCCGATCAGCATCTACGGCACGATCGTCAACGGCATCGTCGAGCGCGAGAAGCTCCCGGGGAACGAGATCACCCTCTTCCTCGCGTCACTGATCGCCAACGTGATCATCGCGGGGGTCGTGTTCGTCCTGTTCGGCGGGCTGAAGCTGTGGGCACGGGGGGCGGTCGCGCCGGACGGCGCTCCCGGCGAGGGCGACCTGCCGGAGGGCGGCGGGGGTGCCCGTACAACAGCCGGCACCGGCACCAGCACCAGCCCCTCCAGCACCGCCACCCTCGTCGAAACCCAGCCCGGCACCCCGGACACCACCCGCCTCACTCCAGCCCGGATCGCCACCCTCACCGCCCTGGTCGCCCTCGTCGTCGCCGTCCTCGCCTTCGACCTCGACGCCGGTCTGACCGCGATCACCCTCGCCGTCCTCCTGAGCACCGCCTGGCCGGAGGACAGCCGCAAGGCGGTCGGACAGATCGCCTGGTCGACGGTGCTGCTGATCTGCGGAGTCCTGACGTACGTCGGTGTCCTGGACGAGATGGGCACCATCACCTGGGCCGGCGAGGGCGTCAGCGGCATCGGCGTCCCGCTGCTGGCCGCCGTCCTGCTCTGCTACATCGGCGCGATCGTGTCCGCGTTCGCCTCCTCCGTGGGGATCATGGGCGCACTGATCCCGCTCGCCGTGCCGTTCCTCGCGCAGGGCGAGATCGGGGCGGTCGGGATGGTGGCGGCGCTCGCGGTGTCGGCGACGGTGGTGGATGTGAGCCCGTTCTCGACGAACGGCGCGCTGGTGCTGGCCGCGGCGCCGGACGTCGACCGCGAGCGTTTCTTCCGGCAGTTGATGATCTACGGAGGGATCGTGGTGGCGGTGGTCCCCGCGGTGGCGTGGCTGGTGCTGGTCGTGCCGGGCTGGGGGTAGCAGCGACAGACAGCAGCAGACAGTGACAGTGAACAGTTAAGGAGTACGACGCGTGTCCTCTCTCTTCCCGGCCCTGACCGAGGGCCGGACCGATGGCCGGACCGACCGGCCCGCCCTCCGGTTCGGCGACCGGTCCCTGACGTACGGCGAGCTCGACGCCGCCTCCGGTGCCCTCGCGGCGCGGATCGGCGGGGCGGGCCGGGTGGCCGTCTGGGCGACCCCGGCACTGGAGACGGCCGTGGCGGTGGTGGCGGCGCTGGAGGCCTCAGTCGCCGCCGTGCCGCTCAACCCGAAGTCCGGGGAGAAGGAGCTCGGGCACATCCTGGCCGACAGCGCGCCCGCCCTGGTCCTCGCCGCACCCGGCGACGAACTCCCGCCTTCCCTGCGGGACTTGGCCCGCGTCGACGTCGACGTGCGGGCCACCGGACCCGTCCCCCACGGCGAGGCATCCGTGGACGACGACCCCGCCCTCGTCGTCTACACCTCCGGCACCACCGGCCCGCCCAAGGGCGCCGTCATCCCCCGCCGGGCCGTCGCAGCCACCCTGGACGCCCTCGCCGACGCCTGGCAGTGGACCGGCGAGGACGTGCTCGTGCACGGGCTGCCCCTGTTCCACGTCCACGGCCTGGTCCTGGGCATCCTGGGCCCGCTGCGGCGCGGCGGATCGGTCCGCCACCTGGGCCGGTTCACCACGGAGGGCGTGGCCCGCGAGCTGAACGCCGGCGCGACCATGCTGTTCGGCGTGCCGACGATGTACCACCGGATCGCCCAGACCCTGCCCGACGACCCGGAGCTGGCGAAGGCACTGGGCCGCGCCCGGCTGCTCGTCTCCGGTTCGGCCGCCCTGCCGGTGCACGACCACGAGCGCATCGCGGCCGCGACCGGCCGCCGGGTGATCGAGCGGTACGGCATGACCGAGACGCTGATGAACACGAGCGTGCGGGCGGACGGCGAGCCGCGCGCGGGCACGGTCGGCGTGCCGCTGCCGGGAGTCGAGCTGCGGCTCGTGGAGGAGGACGGGGCGCCGATCACGTCCTACGACGGCGAGACCGTGGGCGAGATCCAGGTGCGCGGGCCGAACCTGTTCACGGAGTACCTCAACCGGCCGGACGCCACGGCCGCCGCCTTCACCGCCGACGGCTGGTTCCGCACCGGGGACATGGCGGTGCGCGACCCGGACGGCTATGTCCGCATCGTCGGCCGCAAGGCCACCGACCTGATCAAGAGCGGGGGTTACAAGATCGGGGCGGGCGAGATCGAGAACGCGCTCCTCGAACACCCGGGGGTGCGGGAGGCCGCGGTCACCGGGGAGCCGGATGCCGACCTGGGCGAGCGGATCGTGGCGTGGATCGTCCCGGCCGATCCCGAATCACCGCCCACCGTTGCGGAGTTGGCGGATCACGTGGCGAGCCGCCTCGCCCCGCACAAGCGTCCCCGGGTGGTCCACCACCTGACCTCCCTCCCCCGCAACGACATGGGGAAGATCATGAAGCGGGCGCTGACCCGTGACTGACCGGCCGACCGCACGCGAGACCATCGCCGCGGTCACCGACGACTCCACCTTCACCGAACTCCCGTACCCCGCAAGGGAATCCAGGCCGGACGGCCCGATCGGCTGGCAGGGCTACGACGCCTCGCACGCCCGCGCCGCCGAACGCACCGGCGAGCAGGAGTCCGTGGTCTGCGGCACGGGTCGGGTGGAGGGCACGCGGGCGGTGCTGATCGCGTTCGAGTTCGGCTTCCTGGGCGGGTCGCTCGGCGAGCGCACCGGGGACCGGCTGGAGGCGGCGTACACCCATGCCCGCGAACACCGGCTCCCGGTCGTGCCGTTGATCGCCACCGGCGGCAGCCGCATGCAGGAGGGCATGCTCGCGCTGACCCAACTCCAGCGCGTGGCCCGGCAGTCGGCGCTCACCAGGGAGGCGGGGCTGCCGCAGATCGCGGTGCTGCGGGACCCGACCACCGGCGGCGGCTGGGCCACGCTGGGCGCGGGCGCCGACGTGATCCTCGCCCTGCCCGGCGCGCAGGTCGGCTTCGCGGGTTCCCGGGTACGGCCGCCGGACGCGGACCCGGCGGCGTACACGGCCGAGGCGCAGGTGGCGGCGGGCGCGGCCGACGCGGTCGTACCACCGGAAGAGCTGCGGGGGACGCTGGGCCGGTGGCTGCGGCTGCTGACGTCGCCGGCACAGCAGGCGCCGGTGCCGCCGCCCCTCGGCGCCACCGATCTGCCGGCCACGGGAGGGGACGCGGTGCGGCGCGCCCGTTCTCCCCGACGCCCGCGCGCCGAGCGCTACTTGGACGCCTACTTCACGCACCGTCTCCCCATCAACGGCGACCGCTGCGGCGGCACCGACCCCGACGGCATGCTGTGCGGCTTCGGCGAGCACGAGGGCCGTACGGTCGCGTACGCCGCCCAGACCGGCACGGCGACCCGCCCCGCCGGCTACCGCACCGCCGCCCGCCTGATCCGCCTCGCGGACCGCCTCGGCATCCCGGTCCTCACCCTGGTGGACACCCCCGGCGCGGCCAACGACGCCGAGGCCGAACGCCAGGGCGCGGGCGCCGCGATCGCGGACCTGTTCCTCACCGTGGCCGCCGCCCGCACCCCCCTCACCACGCTGCTGATCGGCGAGGGCGGCTCGGGCGGCGCGCTGGCCCTGGCGGCACCCGGCAACACCTGGGCCACGCCGGACAGTTACTTCTCGGTGATCGCACCCGAGCAGGCGGCGGCGATCCTGAAGCGGCCGGCCGAGGAGGTCGAGGCGACGGCGGACCAACTGCGGATCCGGCCGCAGGACTTGGCCGAACTGGGACTGGTCCGGCATGCGCCACGCGACAACCTCAAGTACCGTCCGTAACAATAGAGATGCTCAGTGCTGCGAGAGCGGTGACAGAGCAGTGCGAGCGTGCAAGAACGCGTGACGGGACGACGGGGGCACCATGGAACGCTTAGTGGAGTTCGAGACCGCCGACGGGGCCGTGGTGTCGGTCGAGGCCTTCGAGGAGCGGTCCGGCTCCCGGCTGGTGTCCCGCGGGGACGGCACCGTCCAGGCGGCCCGCACCTTCGAAGGTGCCCTGGAAGGAGTGCGCGCCGCCGCCTCCTCGGCGCTCCGCGTCTTCCGCGACGGCTCGCTGCGGCCCGACGGGATCGAGATCGAGTTCGGGGTGAAGCTGTCCGCCGAGACCGGCGCGATCATCGCGAAGGGGACGGCGGAGGGCCACCTGGTGGTGAAGCTGACCTGGTCACCGGAGGCGGCCCCGGAGACCGACGTGTCCTCGTCCTCGCCCTCGTCCTTGTCCGCGTCCGTCCCGGAGCCCAGCCCGTCGTCATGAACAGCGCCGAATGGCACGCCCGGATCGAGTGCGGGGGCGAGGTGGCCGGGGCAGGCTTCCTCGTGTCCCCGAACAAGGTGCTGACCTGCGCCCACGTGGTGAAGCGGGCGGACGCGGGGCTGGCCGTGACGTTCACGGAACGTCCCGGCTCCCCCGCCGTCCCGGCCCGTGTCGTCGCCCACGGCGGCTGGGCGGGCGGTGACACCGACCCGGGGGACCTCGCGGTCCTGGAGCTGGAGCGGGACATGCCGATCGTGCCGGCCGCGCTGGCGCCCGTCGACACGGCACACGGCGTCACGGCGCCCCGCAAGCTCGTCGTGTACGGGTTCCCGGTCGGCTTCGACGAGGGCACCCTCGCCGAATACCGCATCACCGCACCGCAGTTGATCAACCGGGAGTGGATCCAGCTGGAGGCCTGGCAGCAGGGCGGCCAGCCGCTCGCCCCCGGGTTCAGCGGCTCGGCGGTCACGCTCGTCGACACCGGCGAGGTCGTCGGCATGGTCACGGCGGAGGGCGCCCCGGGTGTGCGCAACGGGCGGATGATGCCCACCGAGGTCATGGTCCGGTACTGGCCCGACCTGGAGGGTCTGGTGCCCACCTCGGACCATGCGAGCGCCGACCGGGCGCGGCTGCGCGCGCTGGTGGAGCGGGCGGTCCGCACCGGCCTGGAGTGCGATCCGGTACGGCTCTACACCGCGGCCGCCGACCGGTTCGACCCGCCGCCGCCCGAGGAGGGCTTCGACTCGCTGTGGTCGGCGGCGCTGTTCGTGCTGTGCGAACTCGACGGGCCCGGTGCCGCCGGCACGGTCACCCGGTTCGCCGACCACCTGGAGACCCGGCTGGAAGCCCTGTTCCGGGCGCCCGCGCCCGTCGAGCCGGAAGCGGCCCCCGACTGGTCGCCGATCCTCGTCGAGCTGGCGCACAGCGGCGCCGGTGACGACCTGGTCCGCGTGGAGGTGTCCGCGTACAGCGGAGGGCACCGTCACCCGGTCGACTCGGACACGGTTCCGCAGAACCGGCTGCGCGCCTTCATACAGGACCGGATCGAGGCCGCGTTCCGCCATCTCACGCCCGGTGCCGACGAGTTGATCGCGTTCGCGCTGCCCCGGGACTGGCTGGACTGGCCGGTGGACCGCTGGGAGAGCGCCCCCGACGACGCCACCCCGCTCGGCTGCCTCTACCCGCTCGTCGTCACCGACCACGCCCGCCGCAAGACCAGCACCCGGCACATCCTGACCCGCGCCTGGAACCGCCTCGACTCCTCCCCGGGTGCCCGGGTGCACCGCGTCGAGTGCTCCGGCCCCGAGGAACCCGGCCGGCTCCGGTTGCGGCTGCGCAAGCCCGACGCCTGTCTGGCCGGCTTCGCCACCGCGCCGGCCGCGGCCCGCACCCGCCCGCACTTCGACACCTCGCTCACCGCTCCGGCCCCGGTGATCGTCTGGTCGCGCAGCGGCTGCGGCGCCGGCCGGACCGACGAGGAGACGGACTGCGGAGGTACGACCGCCCCCTGCACCGGCAAGTCCTTCCTCGACGAACTCGACGCCCACGTCGCCCACGTGCCGCCCGCGGAACTTCCCCGGCACATCCTGGCCCTGCGCGAGGAGGCCGACGCGGAGGACGGCCACTGGGCCCGCGACATCCAGCTGCTGTGGGACGACCCGCGCTGCTTCACCGACCCGCACGACACCACCGCGCACGTCCGCTCACCCGTGGCGTGACCCCACCCCCGGCACGAACCCCAGTAAGAAGGAGCCCGGAGACCACCTCATGGCGCACTGGTCCGTCTACACCGGCAAGAGCGAGCCGCACGACGGCATCGACGAGCTGCCCGCCCCGCCCCCGTGGCGGGCCTTCGACGGCGGTCCCGCGCTGCCGCCGCCCGCCGAGGAGGAGGACGAGGCCGCCGTCTCCCCGGACCGCATGCACCGCGCGAAGACGTACGTCGCCTCGCCGGAGACCGTCCAGCTCGTCAACGCCGCGCTCTGTCTGCGCCGCCCGCTGCTGGTCACCGGGCCGCCCGGCACCGGCAAGTCCTCCCTGGCGTACGCCGTCGCCCGCGAACTGCGCCTCGGCCCGGTCCTGCGCTGGAACATCACCAGCCGCAGCGCCCTCGCCGACGGCCTCTACCAGTACGACCCGCTGTCCCGGCTGTACGCTTCCCGGCCCGGCCCGGGAAGCGACCGCGGTGGCCGGGGCGGCGTGGAGGACCACCTCCGCCTCGGCCCTCTCGGGACCGCCCTGCTCCCCTACGGGCGCCCCCGCGCCCTGCTCGTCGACGAGATCGACAAGAGCGACCTCGACCTGCCGAACGACCTGCTCAACGTCCTCGAAGAGGGCCAGTACGAGATCCCCGAACTGGTCCGCGCCGCCCGTCACTCCGCCGACGACGGCCGCGCCGAGGTCCTCGCCGACGGTACGGACAGTCCGGTGGCGATCACCCGCGGCCGGGTCCGCTGCCGCGCCTTCCCCTTCGTCGTCCTGACCAGCAACGGCGAGCGCGAGTTCCCGCCCGCCTTCCTGCGCCGCTGCGTCCGTCTCAAGCTGCGCCGCCCCGACCGGGGCCGCCTCACCGACATCGTCCGCGCCCATCTCGGCAGCCCGGACGGCGAGGCCGAGCCCTTGATCACCCGTTTCCTGGAGCGGGCGGGCAGCGGCGAGCTGGCCACCGACCAGCTGCTGAACGCGATCTACCTCACCGGGGTCGCCGGTCTCGACGCCGCTTCCCGCGACGAGCTGGCCGAGCAGCTGATGCCGTACCTGAGCGCGGCGGCGGACGGCGATGGCTTCTGAGCGGGCGGGTTCGAGTACGGGCTCCGATGACGCCTCGCCCGTCGCCCGGCTCTCCGCGGTCCTGTCGGCCGCGGCGGGGGCCGACGGGCCGACTCCACGCGAGCTGGCGGAACTGCTGTGGCTGGCAGGGCAGTTGGAGCGTACGGAGGAGGAGGGGGCGGCGTCCGCGGGCGGGGAGCCCCGGACCGCGCCCCCCGCGCCGGACGCCCCCGTCGCGGTACCGCCCCGCCCCAAGGCCGACCGCCCACGCCCGCCGGACCAGGCACCCGCCCCGCATCACGACGGCCGGGTCCCCCTGCTCCTGCCCACCCCGGCACCCCGGGCCCCCGGCCCGAACGGCGGCGGCACCCGCTTCCTCGCCCCCGCACCCCCGATGCTGCACCGCCCCCTCGCGCTGCAGCGGGCCCTGCGTCCCCTCAAGCGCAAGGTGCCGGCGCCGCGCGCCCGCGTCCTGGACGAGCGGGCGACGGCCGACCGGATCGCCCGGCTGGGCGCACACCCCGAGGTGTGGGTGCCCGTACTGCGTCCCGCCCCCGACCGCTGGCTGCGCCTCAATCTCGTGCACGACACCGGTCCCACGATGCCCGTGTGGCGTCCCCTGGTCCGTGAACTGCACACCGTCCTCGCCCAGTCGGGCATCTTCCGCACGGTCACCCTGCACCCGGCCGGCCCCGACGGCCGGGCCCGCCAGGTCCCGGCCCTCGACGACGGCCGCACGGTCACCCTGGTCGTCAGCGACTGCATGGGCCCGCAGTGGCGCCCGGGCGAGGCGGGCGCGCGCTGGTACGGCACGCTGCGCCACTGGGCGGCCCGGATGCCGGTGGCGGTGGTCCAGCCGCTCCCCGAACACCTGTGGGCCGGCACGGCACTGCCCGCCGAACCGGGCCTGCTGACACCTCCGGCCGCGGCGGCCCCGTCCGCCGCGCTCTCCTTCCTGCCGTACGACCCGGAGGCCCCGGTGCCGCCCGCCACGGCCGTCCCCCTCCCCGTACTGGAGCCCGGCGCGCCCTGGCTCGCCAACTGGGCCGCGCTGCTGGCCGACCCGGGCGGCAGCCGGATGCCGGGAGCGGCGGCCTGGCTGCCGGAGGTTCCGCGGCGACCTGCCGAACCGGCTCCCGACATAGCCGAGTTGGGCCCGGAGGACTTGGTGCTGCGCTTCCGCGCCACCGCCTCCCCGGAGGCCTTCCGCCTCGCCGGCCACCTCGCACTGGCCGTCCCCTCCGTGCCGGTGATGCGCCTCGTCCAGCGCACGGTGGACCGCGATCCACGCCCGCAGCACCTGGCCGAGGTGATCCTCAGCGGCATGCTGCAGGCCGTCCCCGGACCGGCGGGGAGGTATGAATTCCGGCCGGGTGTACGGGAGTTGCTCCTGCGGTCGTTGCCGCGTACGGCCCGGGGGCGGACGCGGGAGTTCCTGGCCCAGGTCGGCGGGCTGATCGACGAGCGGGCGGGGCTCGCGGCCGGGGAGTTCCGGGCGGAGACGGGCGGGGCGTCCGGCGGCGCGGGGTCGGTGTTCGCGACGGTGAGCGAGGAGACGGTACGGCGGCTGGGCGGGGGTGGGGCGGAGCGGCTGGTCGGGGGTCGGTATCGGCTCGTCGGCCGTCGTGGTCCGGGGTGGCGGATCTGGGAGGCCGTGGACACGCGGACCGAAGGGCGAGTGGTCGTGCACCGGTATCCGGAGCAGGCCGAGCGGCATCGGGAACGGTTCCTGCGGGAGGCCGCCGCTCTGGCGGAGGTCGACAGCCCCTTCGTGGCACGGGTGACGGACTTCGGGATCGACGGGAGAACGCCGTATCTGGTCGTGGAGTTCGAGGACGGAGTAACACTGCGGGAAGTGGTCGACGGGTACCGGTCCCACCTGCCCTTCGCCACTTTCACGCGACTGGCCCCTCAGGGGGTCTCGGCACTGGAAGCCCTGCACGCACGGGGCCTCGTGCGCGGCCAGCAGAACATCCTGGGCCTGCTGCTGCGGCCGGACGAAACGGTGGTGATCAGCCGTTTCGCCCTGGGCGAGGAGTCCCTGGACAAGGACCAGGCCGGGGATTACCACGAATTCGAACAGCTGCTCAAGATCGCGGCCCGTGCGGTTCCCGACACGCCGCCGGAGTATCAAGCGCTGGTGAACCGCATCGCCTACGGCGACGAGCGCGTCCCCGCACGCGTCGCGGCCGAGGAACTCGCGAACGCGAGGCACACCGACGCCCTACGGTTCACCCTCCTCGGCGAGCCGCGGATCCGTCGGCAGGACTCGTCCCTGCCCCCGCTCTCGTCCTACGGCCAGGCACTGCTGTGCATGCTGCTCCTCGCACACGGCCGGCGTCTGACCTACGCCGAGCTGACCCGCGGCCTGTGGGAGCATCCGCCCGCGGCGCGTGAGGCGGAGCGTGTCATCGACGGGCTGGCCGAGGATCTGCGGCGGCTCCTCCCTGGCGATGTCGTCGGCCTCATCGACGGGTACGCGCTCCACACGACGAGCCACCACCTCGACGTGGACCTGTGCGAGAAGCTCAGCCACCGCGACCCCGACCAGTCCCCCGACCTCCGACGCACCCAACTCCGCCAGGCCCTGGACCTCTTCTACGGCGACCCCCTCGACGGCGTCCCCGGCCCCGCCGCCCGGGCCGCCCGCACCCGCCTCAGCGCCCTCCGCGACGAACTCACCCGTGAACTCGCCGAGTTGGACAGGACCACGGTCGCCCCGCGCTCCGCGATCCTCTTCGAGGCCGACGAGCTGAGCGGCCTCCCCGAGGCCCGTATCTCCCTCGAGTACGCGGTGCACGAGTTCCTGTCCCGCGGCACCCTCGCCCCCCACCAGCACGAGGTACGCGTCCGCGACAACGGCTACGTCGTGCTCGCCGACCCCGACGCCTACCTGCTCCCCCTCCTCGTAGCCGTCCTGCGCGGGCTCCCCGAGGCCTTCGCGAGGCTGGCCGACCCGCCGCGTCTCCAGGTGACGTTCTGGGACCGTCCCGGCCTGCCGCCCGAGCTGGCGACCCTCCAGGACCGCACCCCCTCCGACCTCCTGGTCGTCGTCCCGCCCGCCCTGTACGAGGAGTTCGCGGCCAGCTCCGCGGCGCTCGGCACCCAGCGCTTCCAGCCGCTGTACGGCAGCACCGCACCGGACACCCCGCCCCTCGCCTGGTACTGCCCGCTCGCCCCGTCGCAGCCCCGGACCGACGACCGCGACCTGGTGCACGGCCCGCTGATCACCCACGACCTGCACAGCCTCGGTATCCCCGCCCCCGGCCGCACCGCCATCGTCCACACCCAGCCCGACGGGCCGCTCACGCTCCTCAACCCGGCCCGGCCGCACGGTTCGAGGCCGCCGCGGGCGACGACGTACTACGAGGTCGACCTCACCACCCACCAGGCCTTCCACCAGGTGTCCCTGCCCAGCTCCGGCAAGGGCGCCTTTCACGCGGCCGTGGAGCTGTTCTGGCGGGTGGAGGACCCGGTCGCGTTCGTGCACGGCGAGGTCCCGCGGGTCTCCGAGGCACTGCTCGAACACCTACTCACCGCGGCCGGCCGTATCACCCGACGTCACCCCCTGCGCCGGGCGGGGGCGGCCCAGCGGGCGGCGAACGCCAGGCTCCACACCTCGCCGTGGCCGGTGCCGGGGCTGGCGGTGTCGTGTTCCGTGCAACTGGCACCCGAGGGAGCGCCGTTGCCCGTACCGCAGCGGACTGTGCCCGCGCGGCGCCCGTTGTCCGACGTCCTCGGCGAGGCCGAGACCGTGCTGCTCGGTTTCGACGGTCCCGTCACCCGTCTGTACTCGGCGCAGACCGCCCGCGAGGCCGTGCTCGACCTGCTCTCGGTCGTCGCCGAGCACCGCGACCCCGAGGACGCACTGGCGGGACGGCACCCCCTGCCCACCGCCGACGGCCCCGGGCGGGAGGTCTTCGTCCACCCTCTGGACGTGCTGCGCGCCTTCGCGCACGACCGTCTCGGACCGACCCTGCGCCGGCGCCTCGACAAGATCGAACTGCGGGCCGTCCCGGACGCGCCCACGACCCACAACTCCGTCGCCCTGGTGCGGGCACTGCACACCGCCGACCGTCGGGTCCTGGTGGTCACGGACGTCTGCGAACAGGCGGTGCACCGCTACCTGGAGCCGTACCGCCTCCCCCTGGCCGGCGTCCACGGCCGCAGTGACGATCTCAGCCTGCTGATGCCGCACCCCGACTGTCTGCTGCGCGCCCTGCGCTCCCCCGACGTACCCGCTCCCACGGGCGTGCTGATCGGCTCCACGGTCGCCGAACTCACCGCCGCCCAGCAGGTCGGACTGCGCTTCATCGGCCTGGCCCGCAACCCGACCGTCGACCAGAGTCTGCGCGAGGCCGGCTGCGAGATCACGGTCCCGTCCCTCGCGCCGGTGCTGGAGGCCGCGCGCTCCCTGTGACACATCGCCCGTTCAGCGGCACCCCACCCGGCCCACCACAAGACGCGCCCCCTGCCCCGCCCCCGCACGATGCCTATGAGGCCGCCACCCGGCGGCTCACGGTCTGTGCTCTCGGGAGGACCTGCCATGACCGCCAGTCTGGAGCAGCTGCGCCGCTGCCACTTCGCCGTAGACCTGGGTGCGGCGAGGACGCGGGTGTACGTGAAGGGGGCCGGGCTCGTCGTCGACCAGCCGTCCGCCGCCGCCGTGAACACCCGTACCGGCGCGCTGATCGCGGTCGGCGAGTTCGCGGAGAAGATGACGGGTCGTACGCCCGACTACATCCGCGTCGTCAGGCCCGTGTCCGGCGGCACGGTCGTCGACATCGAGATGGCGCAGCGCATGCTGCGGCACCTGCTCGGCGACAAGGTCCGCCGCGCCCTGCGCCGCAAGCCCCGACTGCGGGCCGCCGCCTGCATCCCGCACGACGCCGACCCGCTGGCCCAGCGCGCCGCGATCGAGACGCTCGTCGGGCTCGGGGCGCGTCGCGTGGAGCTCGTCGACACGCTCATCGCCGCGGCCGTGGGGTGCGGGCTGCCCGTCGAGCGGCCCGAGGCGACCATGATCATGGTGTGCGGGGCCGCGGCGACCCAGGTGGCCGTGCTCTCCCTCGGGTCGATCGTGACCGCCGAGCGGATCCCGGTGGGCGGCGAGGCCGTGGACCACGCGATCGTGCAGCACCTGCGTCACGAGCACGAGCTGATGCTGCCCAGCCAGTCAGTACGGCCGCTGCAGCTCGCCCTCTCCGGCAACGGCCTCACCCCGCAGGGCCCGGCCTCCACCGAGATCCACGGGCGGGACGTGGCCACCGGCCTCGCCCGTTCCGTCCAGGTCGACACCGCCGCCGTACGGGACGCGATCGAGACCCCGCTGACGGCCGTACTGGACGGCATCGGCCGGGTGCTGCGCAACTGCCCGCCCGACCTGGTGGCCGACCTCGCCGACCGCGGGATCATGATGGTCGGCGGCAGCGCGCTGCTGCCCGGCTTCGACCAGATGCTGCGGCACGCGACGGGCATGCCGGTGCACATCGCCGAACAGCCGGACGTGTGTGCCGCCCAGGGCCTGGGCTACATGCTGGAGGGCAAGATCAAGCCGCTGGTCCTGGACCCGCTGGCCACCTGACGCCGCAGGATGAGTGATCGGCATCGCGATCGGCAGCCCCCGGCTGTACGAGGCGGCCCGGCAGCGTGAGCGCTGGATCGAGGGCGCGGCGGCCGTCACCACGGCGCTGCTCACCGGCGAGAGTGCCGCCGACGCGCTGATGACGGTCACCGAACGGGACCGCCTGCTCGCCGACGCCTCGTGACGGCGTCGACGTACGCCGATCCGGGCAACCTGGTCGGGACGACCATCGAGCCGGGCAGCGCGGTCCTCGGACAACTCCTGGGCGGCCGGCCGGTGTTGGTGGACGACTCGGCGACCGACCCGCGGATGACGACGCAACGTACGGCACCGGTTCGGCCCCAGCATGGCACCGCCCAGAAGCACGCCCAGGAGGCCGACGCCCGCTTCGACTGCTCCTGGGGTCAGGGGGAGATGGCCGGACTCGGGCGGCGGGGCCGGGACATCGCCGCGGTGTTCCGCGATTGGCCGACGACCGCCGCTGACGTCAGCGCGCGAACCAGCACCGCACCGTCGTCCCGTCGGCCCCCGTGTGCACCCGCACCAGATCGGCGAGCAGGTTGACCATGAGCAGGCCCCGTCCGCCGCGCTGATCGCGGGGGGCGGGCCGGCGGCCGGCCAGGGGATCCACCAGGCGGCCCTTGTCGTGGACCTCGCAGACCACGCGCTGGTCCTCGGCCCACACCCGCAGCGTGCCCGAACCGCCGCCGTGCACCACGCTGTTGGTGGTCAGCTCGGCGGTGACGAGGGCCAGGTCCTGCAGCCGGGTGCCGGCCAGACCGAGCCGCGCGGCCAGGTCGGTGGCGACGTGCCGGGCCTGCGAGAGGCCTTCCGTGTCGAAGGCGAAGGCCGGCACGCCGGCGACGGGCGGCAGCGGCTCGTTGTAGCGGGCCACGACGTCGTCGGGGTCGTACGCCCCGCTGTCCCGCTCCTGCCCCGCGCCCGCCTGGATGACGGTCGGGTGGGTGGCGTACGCGTCGGCGACGACCTCCGGTGCGAGGCGCCGGACGTCGTACGGACACAGGATGCTCACCGTGCGGCCCTGGAAGGCCGCGTTGATCAGCGCCTCGTGCTGGACGCAGGCGGGGTACTCGGTCTCCGAGCGGCCCGCCCAGATGGGCTCGCCGATGATCCGCACGCGTCGGCCGGGCGGCTGGGCGTCGGCGAAGGCGCGCAGCACGCCGGGGATGATCCGGCCGGGGTTGCGCCCGGCCTCCCGCATGTCCAGGAGCCGTACGGCGTCGGCGTCGGCACCGAGCCCGTCCCGGATGAGCTGGAGGTTCTCGCCGGGGACGGCGACCGCCACGGGGTCGCCGGCGGCGAGGCCGTCGCGCACGAAGGACACCGTGCCCGCGAGGTACTCCTGCTCGTCGCCGTAGAAGAGGGCGGGGTGGACGAAGGGGTCGAAGAGTTCGGCCGCGGCACTCATGACATCGACACCTCGATCGCCGAAAGGTCGGGCCAGAACATCTCCAGCACCCGTTGCAGGGTGTCCGGCGGCCGGTCCAGCACGATCCGCCGGCCGTCGCCCAGTTGCTGGGCTGCGGCGGCGAGCGCTCCGGCGCCGGCGACGTCGACGAAGGTCACGGACGACAGCTCCAGGTAGTAGACGTCTTCGTCCTCACGCACGGCCTGTTCCAGCGCGCGTTCCCACACCGCGTGCGTCGTCAGACCGACCTCCCCCGCCACGCGCAGCCCGCTGCGCTCGACCAGGGGGGACACCGTCAGCTCCGGGACCGCGCCCGCGATCCCGGAGACGGTCAGGTATCGGATGCCCACACCGCCTCCCCACTTTTCCCGGACTCGATCGCACATACCCCGGACCGGACCGGCCATTCCCACGGCCTGTGTGTACTACGCCGTACGGCGGGCAGGCGCTCAGTCAGCACCGCCTGGCACCACCTGGTCGGCCGGGCGGACGGGGGCACGCAACGTCATGAAGGCTGTCGGTGATCTACAAGGCGGGGACATGACCTCAGCGGCACACACATCTCTCGCGGGGCGGATGAAGGCCCTGGTGATCGAGAGCCGCGTGGACGCGGGCCGAGCGGTGCTCGTTCCGCGCGGGGAGCTCATCCACGGATCGGCGGACATCCTGGCGAAGGCACTGGCCGAGTTGCCGGACGGCATCGGCCGGCTGGAGCTGGACATGACCGAGGTACGCTTCATGGACACGGCGGGACTGGAGTTCCTGGAGACCCTCGGCGACTACGGCCACCGGCACGGGATCCCGGTCATGACCGCGAACTGGGACGGCCAGCCGCGCCGGATCCTGGAACTGGTCGGTCTGGACACCGCGGACCCGGTGCGGCCCGCGGACGACGGATCCGCCCCCGAGCCACCGCACCCGCCCGCCTCCTCGGCGGTGGCCGTGGAACGCGCGGAACAGCTGCGGCACCTCCAGGAGGAGGTCGACCAGCTCCGCCAGGCGATCGCCTCCCGTCCGGTGATCGACCAGGCGCGCGGCATCCTGATGGCCACCCAAGCCTGCACCTCCGACGAGGCCTGGATCATCCTCCGGGAGGCCTCCCAGCTCTCCAACACCAAGCTCCGCACGGTCGCCGCGGCGGTCACCGCCAGCACCGGCACCGACGGCGCACCGCCCCCGGAGGCGCTCCGCACGGCCCTGCGCACGGCGGCGGCACGGCACGGCCGGTGACGGCTCGGGGCGGCCCCGCACCGGGCGTTGATCCGCTCGTCCGAATACGGCGTTGATCCGTTCCTCGGCCGGGGCATAGGTTCCGACGCATGACGAACCTGACGAACCTTCGCATCGGTGTGATGTACGACCGCGACTGGGCCCCGGAGGGGCTGCCCGGGTTCGCACGGCAGGCCGAGGCGCTCGGTGTGGACGACCTGTGGGTGGTCGAGGACCTCGGCTGGAACGGCGGGGTGTCGGCGGCGGCCGTGGCGCTGGGCGCGACGGAGCGCCTCCGGGTCGGTATCGGCATCACGCCCGCCCCGTTGCGCAGTCCTGCCCTGCTGGCCATGGAGCTGGCGACGCTGGCCCGGGTGTTCCCGGGACGGCTGGTGGCCGGGATCGGGCACGGGGTACGGGGGTGGATGGTCTCGGTGGGCGTCGCGCCGAGTTCACCGCTGGCCCTGCTGGAGGAGACGATCACCTCGGTGCGCGCGCTGCTTCGCGGGGAGCGGGTCGAACTGGCGGGCCGGGAGGTGCGCCTGGACGGCATCCAGCTGGTGCACCCGCCCGCCGAAGTGCCGCCGGTGGTCGCGGGCGTGGTCCGTTCCCGCTCGCTGGAGCTGTCCGGCCGGGTCGCGGACGGCACGCTGATCGCCGAGGGGCACGGCCCGCGCGACCTGGAGAACACCCGGGCGCTGACCGCCAAGGGCGGAGCCACCGCCGACCACACGCTGACCGTGCTGTCCTTCTGCTGCGTCGGCGAGGACCCCGACCAGGTGGCCCGGACCCTGCACCCGGTCACCGAGGGCCACGGCGCCTGGCTCGGCCGCCCGCAGGAGGAGGTGTTCACCGTCTCCGGCCGACCGGCCCAGGCCGCCGCCCACGTCCGGGACCTGGCAGCGGCGGGAGCGGACACGGTCGTACTCCGGGTCATCGGCCCCGAGCCGCTGGACCAGCTCAAGGCCGTACTGGGGGCACTGGGACGCTGAACGCCCCGTCACCCCGGCTGAACGCCCCCGTCACCCCGGCCCGGTCACCGGTTCCGTCCACTCCGGGTCCGCCCAGCGGGCCAGGTCGTCCGGGTCGGGGAGGCCGCGGCGGTATCCCCGGTCCTGCTGCTGCCGGACCCTGACGCTCGCGTGGAACACCGCGTCCTCGGGCACGGCACGCGACCGCCTGCCCGCGAGGAACCAGAGCGGGCCGTTGCGGTGGACGGGGGCGCCGGCGAACTCCTTGGTCAGCGCCGTCGCCTCGGCGTAGGCGCCGGCCCGGAAGAGCAGGTCCTCGTGGACGCCGTCGACGATCCACTTGAGGGTGACGGTGGAGAGCAGGGGTTCGCCCTTCGCGTGGTCGAAGGTGCCGCCGACGTCGGAGTGCACCCCGGCGAACCAGACCTCCTCGAGTGTGTCCCGGGTCAGCTGCGGCCGGGGTTTGACGAGGTACTCGCGGTAGGGGCGGCGCCGCTCGTCGAGGGACACGGCGTGCCGGATGCGGGCGGCGTTGGGCAGGGAGCGGGTGTAGGGCCACTGCAGATTGCCCAGGCGGAGGATGCCGGCCGCCTTCACGGTGTCCCAGAGCCCCAGGTAGGCGGCCGGCACGGCGTAGCGCGAGACCTGCTTGGAGTCGTTGCGCTTGACCGTCTCCCACAGCGGGTCCGTGTGGGTGTGCCGGCAGAAGGCCCGCGAGAACCGCGCGACCTCCTGCTGGCTGCGGTCGATGTCGTGGTTGAAGGCGTACTTCGCCACGGCGTACGGGACGAGGTTCTCGGCTCCGGGGCGCATGAGCCCCGGCTTGTTGAGCATCCCGACGAGTGCGCGGGCCGTGTAGGCGCCGCGGCTGAATCCGAAGACGTACACGCGGTCGCCCGGCTCCCAGTGCCGCATCAGGTACGTGTAGGCCTCGGCGAGGTTGGCCCGGAGCCCGGTCCCGAAGGCGAGGCCGCTGAGCCGGGAGAGCCGGTGGCCGAGCGGCCCGCGCGCGCCGGCCGACGACATGGTGCCGACGCCGGGGTCGTAGTAGAGGAGCTGGTGCGAGGGGTCGTCGGTGCTGAGCATCTCGTACAGCTTGACCACGTTGGTGGGGTTGCGGGCGCCGACCTGGTTGCCCGTTCCGTCGAGGCAGATGACGATGTTGCGCGGCATGATCGCTCCTCGCCTAACCGACGGGCGGGGTGGACGCGGTGTCCGCCCCGGGCGGTATCTGCTGCTCGAACGCCGCCAGGGCCACGGGGCTGTCCGGCGCGGCGACCGCCATCATGCGGCGCCGCTGCGCCTCCGCCAGGACGTCCCCGGCCGGTGTGCCGTGCCGGGCGTGGACGATGCGCACATGGCCGTCACCGGAACCCCGGCGGTCCACCGGAGCGACGCCGGCGTGGGTGCCGTCGGGCAGCGTGACCCACAGCTGGAAGTCGTCGAACCTGAAGAAGTCCGCGGACTTGGTCGGCCAGGGGTAGTGGTGTTCGCCGGCCGCCTTGGGCAGGACCCCCGAGTGGTGCGGGTTGCTCATCGGCACGCACGCGTTGAACAGCGAGTCCGTCCAGGCCTCGACGCTGTCGGCATCCGTGACGGGCCTGCTCAGGAGGTCACGGGCGCGCTTGTAGCCGAGGGCGTCCAGCGCGGGAAGCGTGAACGGGAAGGCGGCCACGAGGTCGGCGGCCTCCTGCCGAAGCCGGTCGATCTTCGCCGGGTCGGCGCAGAACTGCATGCTCCACTCGATGCCGACCCGGGCCCGGTACATCCGCCAGCCGCTCCCCGTCATGACCCAGAGGCTGCCGCCGTGGTGCATCTCCCAGGGCCCCGGTCCGTACGGCGCGTCGGCCCCGTCGGCGCTCAGCTCCTCGAGGATCTTCTTGGCCACCTTCTTGGCGGCGCGGAAGTGACCGGACACGGAGCGCTCCGGATGCTTGACGATGCGTATCTTCCAGGGGCGGGTTTCCCCGTGGGTGTGGTCCACCTCGAGGAGAGCACCCGCCCCCGGCGCCGCACCCCCCGGTACTGCCACGGAACCGGCGTCAGCCATGGCCGGCCTCCTTCGGTCGGCGGCCCCGCACGCCATGACCGCGCCCGAGCGCCGCTCCCTCCATCGTGCAGCGCCCACGCGACGGCGTCGACTTGTGGGCGTTCCGTCGCACAGAAACCACGCCCCTCACCGGGACTTGACGGGGTGACAGCCGCTACGACGCGCTCGGCGCCGGAGTCGGCCCGCGCCCCGGTGCACGGTCGCCGTGGCAGGTGGCCGGCCAGGTCCCAGACGACCAGGGCGGCGATGAAGACTCCGGCGATGACGAGGTTCTGCACGACGAGCTTGCGGGCCCGGCGGGACAGGGCGATCACGGCGGGCACGGTGGCGAGTTCGTCGCGGACGATCACCGCGTCGGCGGTCTCCAGGGCCAGGTCGGAGCCGGCCCGGCCCATGGCGACACCGGTGTGCGCGGCGGCGAGCGCCGGGGCGTCGTTGACGCCGTCGCCGACGACCATCACCCTGCGGCCGCCGTCCTCCAGCTCCCGTACCGCGTGCACCTTGTGCTCCGGCAGCAGTCCGGCCCGTACGTCCTCGATGCCGACCTCGGCGGCGAGGCGGGCGGCGGCGCGAGGGTTGTCGCCGGTCAGGAGCAGGGGTGCGGCCCCGGTGAGGGAGGCGAGCGAGGCCACGGTCTCCCGCGCGTCCGGGCGGAGCCGGTCGGCGATGCCGAGCACGCCGGCCGGAGCACCGTCCAGGGTGATCAGCACGGCGGTCCTGCCACCCTCCTCCAGCTCACCGGCGAGCACGGCCGCGCGGGCGGAGGCGGCGTCGGTGGCCTCGTTCAGCAGCCGGGCCGGGGCGCCGACCGTGACCGCGCGCCCGTCGACGGCGGCCGTCACCCCAACGCCCGGCGTCGAGTCGAAGCCCTCCGCCGGGGCGAGCGCGAGCCCGCGTTCGCGCGCCGCGGCGACGACCGCCCTGGCCAGGGGGTGCTCGCTCGGGTTCTCCGCCGCCGCGGCGAGGGCCGGCAGCTCGCCCTCGTCCAGTCCGGATCCGGGGAACGGCCGGATGTCGGTGACCCGCGGGGTGCCCTCGGTGAGCGTGCCCGTCTTGTCCAGCGCCACCGCGTCGACCTGCCCGAGCCGCTCCATCACCACGGCCGACTTGACCAGTACACCGTGGCGTCCGGCGTTGGCGATGGCCGACAGCAGCGGCGGCATCGTCGCCAGCACGACCGCGCAGGGCGACGCCACGATCATGAAGGTCATCGCCCGCAGCAGCGAGTCCGCGAGGTTCGCTCCGAAGGCGAGCGGCACGAGGAACACGGCGAGGGTCGCGACCACCATGCCCAGCGCGCGTCCACACGGCGGCCATGCTCTCGGAACCGTCCGGATGATTCCACCCACCTCGGGTAGTCCTGCCACAGGCGACCCCGGAGGTGCAGTCCCATGACCGCCACGACACGGCGCGGGGCCTGGGCGACGGCTTCCGCCGTCACCCTCGTCCTCGCCCTCACCAGCGCCTGCGACAGCGGTGGCGACGACGGCGACGACACAGCCCCCTCGACGCGCACGCCCGCCACCGCCCCGCCCGACCCGACAACGGCCGCCACGTCACCGCCGGTGTCCCGATCCCCCACGCCGACCGGTACGGCACCGGAGGACCCGGTGGAGGCCGAGAAGGAGATCAGGAAAGCCTGGCGGACCCTCTTCGCCCCGGAGTCGTCCGTCGACGAGCGAAGCGACGTCATCGAGGACGGCTACGAGAACGCGCTGATGACCGAGAACCTCTTCGCGGACCCGCTCGGCAGTCGCCTCCGCGCCGACGTGGCCTCGGTGTCGTACACCTCGTCCCTGAGCGCCGACGTCCGCTACACCCTCACACGCGAGGGCCGTCGGCTGGACACCGGCGGCCCGGGAGTGGCCGTCCTCCAGGACGACACCTGGAAGGTGGCGCTGCAAACGGTCTGCGATCTGACGCGGCACGCCAAGGACGCTCCGCAGGCGCCGAGCTGCGAGTGACCGATCACGCCTGTCCGCCGACGTACCCCACGCCCGAGCGGGTCAGCTCACCGTCGGCCCGGCCAGCCGGCCGAGGAAAGCGGGCGCACACGATCGACAAGACCTTGGTCCCGGCCCGGCTGGTGGTCCGCGCGAGCTGACTCGCACGGGCCCGGCGAGGGTACTCGCCGGGCCCGTGCGGTCGGATCAGTGGTCGAGGTCGAGGGGAACAGACGCCGGCATCAGCTTCTGGTCCACTGCTGGTTGCTGCTTCCGTTGCAGTACCAGACATCGACCGCCGTGCCGTTGCCGGTGCCTGCTCCGGCCGCGTCCAGGCAGAGCTCCGGGTTCGCGACGCTGGTCACAGTGAGATCCGCGTTCAGGTTCCACTGCTGTGCCGTCGCGCCGGTGCAGTCGGAGATGACCACGGGGTCTCCCGCCGTGGCTCCGGTGCCTCCCACCGTCATGCACTTGTTGCCGTAGACGGTGAGTTGTTTGTCCGCGTTCCAGTTCCAGGACTGGTTGCCGCCGTCGTTGCAGTCCCAGAGGTCGAGTTGGGTGCCGTTGGTCGTGCTGAAGCCGGGCACGTCGACGCAGCGGTTGGAGGCCACTCCGCGCAGGACCTCGCCGGGAGGCGCGGGCGGCAGGTCGTTGACGGGCGGGGTCGTGCCGAAGCCGTAGCCCCAGCGCAGCTGCGCGACTCCGCTGGCGTTGTTGTCCACCAGGTTGCCCTCGGAGTCCAGCGACTCGATCGAGTAGGCGTCGCCGAACCGCAGCCCCGGCCAGTACACCAGCCCCATCCCCTTGCTGCGGGCGGTGTTGGTCACGGCCGCGAGATACGACGTGTAGATGTTGCCGTCCCACGCGCCGTAGTTCAGACCGGTGGTCATCGGGGAGCCTGCCTCGTCGATGATGGTCCGGCCGGCGTACGTGCCGATCCGGGCTTCGAGGTCGGCGACCCAGTCCGCCTGCTGGGTGTGGCTGGCCCAGAAGCCGTAGAAGTGCAGCGACAGCAGCGTTCCCCGCAGTTCGGGTGCCGCGCCGACACCGGTGACGTTGTCGTTGTAGCCGGTACCGCTGATCACGACACGGCCGCGCGGGACGTCCTTGTGCTGGGCGAGCCAACCACTGGTGACGGACACCCACTGGTCCAGGGTGTAGCCGTGCGGCTCGTTCATGGGCTCGAAGTAGACCCGTGGGTTGTGCTTGTACTCCCGCACCACGGTGTTCCACATCGTTTTCCAGGCGGCCGTGTCGTCGACCAGCCCGTCCTTGCTGGTGTTGGCCTCCCAGTAGCTGACGATGACCTTGTCACCGTAGGCCGTGGCCGCGTCGATCGTCGCCCGGTACGACTTCCACCAGGTGGTGCCCACGCTTGCCGGGTTGATCGGCAGTCGCAGCGTGTTGGCGCCCAGGTTCTTCTTGAAGCCGCGCACCATGTGACCCGTGGTGCGGTACACGGTGCGGTAGTCGTCGGTCACCGACAGCCCGCTGGGCACCACGGCGTCACTGGCGTAGTTGTCCCGCGGGTCTGCCCAGTTCACCCCGCGGAAGTCACTGGTACCGCCCTTCGCCGCGGTCTTCACCGCCGCGTGCGAGCCGTCCGACGTCTCGGCTGCCGACTGGGCGAGGGCGGGGGCGGTCAGGAACAGGAGTGTCGCGCCGAAGCCGGCCATGAGCACACTGGCCAGTCTTCTCGACCTCGTCGGGGTCTTGGTCATGTCGTCTCCAGTGACGGGAATCGCAGAGGGCGGAGTGCGGGTTCGCCACCTGAGCCGAGGCAGTGATGAACCAGGGTCCGGATACAGACACTCGGACCCGCGTAAACCGGCCATGGTTACGTAACCATTGCCCGGACACTGGCACGACGCCCGCACTGGTGACAAGACCCGTGACGGTTCCGGATACGACGAGGGGTCTGGGTCCGCTGAGGACGGTGGGGCGATTGAGGCCGGAGTCGTAGGGATCGGTGCAGTCTGCCCATCCGAGGACGGCAGCGGGTGCCCACGGCGGTGCAGCGGCCGGTGCCGCCGTCGTAGTCACGGGCGCGCATGTCGTACAGACCGGTGACGATGTCGAGGCGTACATCGACTGGTTCGCCGATCCGCCGGTCACGCCAGGACCACACTCACCCAGGCACGCGAGGGCAGTAAGGCATCGGCAGCGCACGACGCGCAGAGGGGGGCACATTGCCGCAGCGAGCTTCTCGGCAGTCATCACGCATGACCGGACGGTCCCGATCGCCCGCGCGGAAGGTCGAACCGCTTCCGCTTCGGCCGCTTCGGCCCCCGACCCTCCAGCGAAGTTGCCGGTCAGATCGTTTCTCCCCGCGTAGCGGGTGGTGGGGCGGGTGGGACTCGAACCCACGGCCGACGGATCAAGAGTCCTTTGAGGATCTTGGCGGTCCTTGCCGATCAACGTTCGTCCTTGACGTCTTCGCAGGTCAGATGGGGTTATCCAGGTGGGTGCTCCTCAGTCCTTGTCAGTCTGTTCCTGTCCTTGCGGCCTCGACTCGCCCAGGACGTTCGCGCCAGCTCAAAACGGGATTCGAACTCACCCGCAGCGGATTGCCCCTCCAGCGCTCAGAGGCTGCGTCCCCGAGTACCGGTGCAGGGTCGCACTGCCAACTCGGCTCGCTGTGGCCACCCTCACCGCACTGCTCACAGATCTGGACGGTGCGACGGCTGCGCTCAGAGGACCGGCCCCAGGAGATCAGGCTCGTACGTCTCGCTGCTGAACTTCCTTGAGCACTCCTGCCACCGTCGCGAAGTCGTTGTCTACATGGAGGACGGTATGGCCGTGGTGGACCGCAGTCGCACACACCAACAGGTCGGTCGCTCCTGCCGCGCGATGCTGGCCCCGCTGGGTCAGTTTGTATTGGGCAGTGTCGACCCAACGCCAGGCATTCTTCGGAACGGGAGAGAGCAGGCAGAGTGCGTCCAGTTCCTCCGCCAGATCGTCCCGGTGGGACGGACTGGTCGCCGAGTAGAGAAATTCGGTGCGCGTCGGCTCGCAGAGGTAGAACACCCCGGCGGCGATGTGTCCCTCCCAGGGTGGCAGTGCTCCTGGGGTGCGGAACAGGTGCCACAGGGCGGAGGTGTCGAGCAGATATCTGATCACTCGAAGGCCTCGCGTCGCGCACGCTTGGCTGCGTCATGCGCCGCCGAGGCCTGCTCGAACTCGCCCCGCGCACCGCGCGCGGCCAGCTTCTCGGCAGCATCGAGCCGCTTGATCCGTGCCACGTAGTCCCGCAGGGCCGCGTTGACCGTCTCCTTCTTCGTCGTGACACCCATCAGCCGCATGGCCTCGGCAAGTGCCTCATCATCGAGATCAATCTGCGTGACGGACATCGAGCACCTCCAGCATCCGTGATGTATGCCATCAAGGTACATCGCCAACATTGGAGCGCGCCACCACTCAGGATCCCCGCCGGAGGTGGTGGGGCAAGGTCTGGGCAGTTCTCTGTACGGGCCGTTGCCCAGCAGGCGTCAACGATGCAGTCCCGCCGGATAACGACGGAAGCCCCCTAGCCCCAACATCACTGAACGACCTCCGAGCGACGCACAGCGCCTTGACCGAGGCCATGGACGAGCAGGCCGACCCCCAACCGCCGGGCGCGCCAGCACGCACAGGCCGCTGGGCGAGTAAACAAGAAACGAGGCGTCGGCACCCGCAGGACCGCGTTCCACGACCAGCAGAGGACCGCCGCCGAAGCACCGCGCGCGGATCGCATTCGACAGCCACCAGACCCCGCACCGCACGAAGCTGACGTGCGCGGCGCACACGACGGCTAGGCCCAATCCAGCGACAACGCGACATGTCCGATTCGAGGGAAATCGGCGGCCTCAATCTCGGCCTCAGGATCATGCAAACATGACCACCCAGGGCCACCGGGCCCCCACAACTCACTCGATCCTCCAGCAAAGTTGCTGGTCAGCTCGTTTCTCCCCGCGTAGCGCAAAGTGGGGCGGGTGGAACTCGAACCCACGGCCGCCGGATTATGAGTCCTTTGAGGATCTTGGCGGTCCTTGACGATCAACGCTCATACATGACGTTTTAGCAGGTCAGACGAGGTGAGTGGGGTCGATGTTTCACAGCCCTTGTCAGTCTGTTCCTGTCCTTGCGGCCCCAACTCGGCCTCAATGGTGCTCTCCAGGGCCAGACTCCGTGCGGGGCGGGCCATCGCAGCAGCCCGCGCACACGACTCGCAGCAGCCCGCAGCGGATTGCCCTGCACACCTCGTACGCCACGTCACCGAACGCCCGGGTCGCCTTCTCGGCCGGCCGACCGCGCGCCGCCTGCCCTTCGGCGGTCAGGGCGCGGAGCGCGTCCGCCATCTCCGCCGGGGCGGGGTGAGCTGGATGGTGCGCTCCCCGTCGACCGACCAAAGCCGGTATCCGGTCCTCCGCGAGATGCCGGAGAGCGTGCCGAGGGTCGGCTGCCCGGCTGACACCGTCAGCCCGGCCCCTCACAGAGCCTCGAACGCTTGCGTGAACCGGCCAGGGTCGACCACGAGGATGACCTCGATCGGCACGACCGGGACGTCTCGTTCACGTGGCCTGGACCCCGCAGGCGGGCACGACCATCGCTTCATGGCCCGGCTCGCTCTGCGGGCGTTCCATCAGGGCACCGCGGCAGCTTCCGCGCGGAGCAGGGCGACTTCCAGTACGACCAGCAGCGCGTCGCGGACCGAGCCCGTCTTCCGCGCGTCGAAAACGATCAGTGGTACGTCCTCGGCGATGTCCAGTGCCCACCGCACCTCGTCAAGGTCGTGCTCGACTCCGCCGTCGAAGGCGTTGACGGCGACCGCGAAAGGGACGTCCCTGTGCTCGAAGTAGTCCACCGCCGCGTAGCAGTCGTCCAGTCGGCGGGTGTCCACGATCACCAGGCTGCCGAGGGCGCCCTCCACCAGGTCGTCCCACATGAAACCGAACCGGTCCTGACCCGGGGTGCCGAACAGGTACAGCTTGAGTGTCGGGTCGATGGTGACGCAGCCGAAGTCCATGGCGACCGTGGTGGTGGTTTTGCCCGGAGTGTGAGTGAGATCGTCCACTCCCGCTGCGACCTCGGTGATCGCGGCCTCGGTGGTCAGCGGTCGTATCTCGGATATCGAGCCCACGGTCGTGGTCTTGCCGACTCCGAAGCCTCCGGCGATGACCAGCTTGACCGGCGTCGGAGTCTGTTCAGCTCGTGTCACGGAGTGAGTCCCGTGAGTCGGGGACGGCACGGAGACCATCGATAACCCTTCGCAGTACGGAGAGATCCTGGGCAATCGCGGCGTTCGGCCGATGGACCGCCAGATGCCCGGCGACACGCAGGTCCTCGGCCAGCACGCGCACCACGTTGAGGTGCAGTCGCAGTCCGGCAGCCAGTTCCGCCACCGACTGTGGCTGTCGGCAGGCCGCAACCATTTCCTGTTGTTCAAACGTGAGCGAGTGAAGTGCCAGAAGCCCGGCCGAGGTCGACACGACCTGGGTCTCCACCGGCATCGGCGGCACGGTGCCGCCTGCGGACACCCGGCCGGTGGTCAGCAGGAACGGCCGGATCGCGGGGGCACGACCTACCGGCTCCGGTGAGCCTTCGGCGTCCCCTGCCGCCTCGTGTGGTGGTCCGACGACGCCCATCACGGTCCCTTCACGATGTTCCTGTACCCGTTCTCCGGCCCAGGACGGTCAGCGGGCCGACGCCGCGCCGACACTGTTCTTCAGCTCCAGCACCAGTTGGGGGGTGAGCGCGGCCCCGGCCCGGTTGGCGAAGAGGGTCATCTCGTAGGCGATGTTGCCCAGCTTGGCGTCCTCGGAGGTCACCACTCCCAGGACGGCGCCGGAGGCGATGGCCGACACCAGCACATGGCCGTGCTCCAGGTCGACGATGACCTTGTTGAGGCAACCGAGACCGTAGTTGCCGGAGGCGCCCGCGGCGAGGCTCGTCAGACCGGCCACGATCGCGGCGAGCCGTTCGGAGTCGGCCTGGTCGCGCAGCTGGGACACGGCGATCAGCAGGCCGTCGGACGACACCGCGATGGCGTCCACCACGTCGGCCGTCTCCGTGGCGAACCGCTCGAGCAGCCAGGTGAAATCGGCGGCGGCGGCTCTCAGATCGGTTGGTTCCGGCTGCTCGGAACTGCTTTCAGCTGTCGTCGCTGTCACTGCCCGACTCCTTCTTGGATTCCTGGTGCTGAGAGGGCGACGGCCCGGTCAGGGCGCGGGCGCTGTCCTGCTCCGCCCGGCGTACGGCGGCTTCGAACTCGTCGAGTTCCGATCGGACGGCCTGGGCGTCCACGGGCTGCCGTGCGGCCGACGACCTCCGGTCGGCCGGTGAAGCGTTCTGTGCGAGTGTCGCTCCCCGCACTCGTCGGCGCAGCGGCCGGGAGGTCCGTGCGGAGGACGGTTCGTCCGGGGCGATGGTGCGCTCCGCGCCGGTCTGCGCGACGTTCGGTTCCGTGGTGGTGGACCCCGAGCCGGTGGGGGCCACGACGCGCCGGGGGAGCTCACCGCGTGGCGACGGAGCCCCCAGCTGCCGTGTGGGGACGCCGACGGCAGAGGCCGGTACGGCCGACGGCGCCGGTACGGCGGTCTCCTTCCCGGTCCTCGCCGGGAGCGGCGTCACGTTTGCGACCGGGCCCGTGGAAACGGGCTGGGGGAGGTCGACTGGGCTCATGACCGGCAGGAGCGCGGGAGGGATCCAGACAGTGCCGGTGACCCCGCCGCCCGGCGTACGGCTCAGGGTCACCCGCACACCCCAGCGCCGGGCGAGGCTGCCGACCACGAAGAGACCGAGCACCTTGGTCGGTACGAGGTCGAGCCGCTCCCGGCGGATCAGCCGGGCGTTCTCGTCGGCAAGGCGCTCCGCTTTCATACCGAGGCCGTGGTCGATGACCTCGATCAGTGCCCCGCCGTCCTCGGTGACGTCGGCCCCGGGGCGGACCACCACCTCGACGGGCGTGTGGGACGGGGAGAACGCGACCGCGTTCTCCAGCAGTTCGGCGAACATCAGCGTCAGGTCGCCGATGATGTCGGGCACGACGGTGACCTCCGTCTCCGACCGAAGGAAAACCCGCTCGTAGCCCTCGATCTGGGCGAGCGACGCCCGGATGATGTTGGCCAGAGGGATCGGCCGGGACTCGACGCCGCTCTCCCGGATTCCGGCGAGCAGCAACAGGCTGTCGGCGTTGCGCTGGAGGCGTACGGCGATGTGGTCGATGCGGTAGAGCTGTTCGAGGATCTCGAGGTCGGTCTCCTCGCGTTCCATCGTGTCGATCAGATAGAGCTGACGTGTGGTCAGATTGCTCACTCTGCGGCCGACGTTGCCGAACATCTCGGCGACGTTGCGGCGGCTCAGTACCTGTCGCTCCAGCAACTGCACGGCGGTGCTCTGCACTTGGTTGAACACCTCGGCCAGCTCACCGATCTCGTCGCGCACCGGGACCGGGATCGGCCGCGGCCGCAGGGGGGTGGTGTCGTCGGACTCGTCGTCCGCGACCCGGGCGAGTTCCTCGCCCGCCACGTCGACCACCTGCTGGGCGGCGCCCGTCAGGGCCACCAAGGGACGTACGACCGAGCGCCGGACCAGGACACAGAAGGCCAGCCAGGCGACAAAGCCGAGAAGGGCCAGACCGAGCAGGTACAGCGCGCCCCGCAGGGCGTCCGCGGAGACGGCGTCGGCCTGGGTGGCGGTCTGCTCGATCAGCGACCGGGTGATGCCGAGACGGGTTTCGGCCTGCCGGGTTCCGTCGGCGATCGCCTTGCGCAGCTGTGCCGGCGTCGCGTCCTGCAGGGCGCCGGGATCGATCTGCAGCTGCGCGAACTGGGCCTCGATGCCGTTCTGCTCGGCGCTGCGTCCGATGCCGTCCATGCGCAGCACCTGGTCCGGGGTGGCGATCCGCTGGAACCGGGCGGCCTGGTGGTCGTAGAGCCCGCGGGCGTCGACCGCACGGCTGTACTCGGTGAGTGCGTTGGCGTCACGGGTCTGTGCGGAGAACACCGCGCTCTCGAAGGCGGCGTGGGCCGCGTCGGCGCGCAGCACCGTGTCGAGCAGTGTCGTGACCGAGGACGACGAGGTGCTGGAGTAACGATCCAGAGCGAGGCCGTCGATCAGGTAGTCGACCGCAGCAGCGTACGCGGGGTCGATCTCGGCGGCGGCGACGTAGCCCCGTTCGAGCTTCTCACGCAGGACGCCGAGCCCGTGGATGTAGTCGAGCGCCTGCGCCTCCTCGCGCGGCAGGCTTCGGGAGAAAACCGAACGCACGGCGACGACCTGCGCGTGGGTGTTCCGCTGCGCCTGGCGGTAGTCGGTGGTCGGCGGCAGCGGGGCTCCGGGGCGGGCCGCGTCGTACTGCACGGAGAGCAGGAGGGCCTGTCGGTGTTCGGCCTGTACCTCGTTGATGAGCTTCGCGACCTGTTCACTGTCGCGCACCAGGCCCGCGACCCGGTCCGCGTCCCAGGCCTGTTGGGCCTGGCCATAGGCGCCGACGCCGAGGAGTACGCCGACGACCACGATGGGCGCGATCACCAGGACGTTGAGTTTGCGGCGGAACGGCCACCGGTCGAGGACGGTCGCCGTCTTCCGGCGGAACCGCGGACTTCGGTCTTCGCGCCCCGGCGGCTCCGCGACGGGCGGCGGGTTCCCTCTGTTCCCGGACACCCGGGCCTCCTTCGACGTGTTGCTGAGCGGTGGCAGGGGCGTCGTGACAGCCGGACCGCCGTGGCCGGCAGCGGACGTGACACTTTCGCGGCGTTCGCCGCTGAGAGGAGTGAAGCAATCACGCCAAGTGTCCGAAACCGGCTGCGTGAGCGTACTGCGCTCACAGCGGAATGACAGGTTTCAGGTCATTAAGAGATGATTACGAAATACTTACGACGTATCTACGGAGTGTGATACTTCATCCAGAGAGGTACGCGCCTCACCGCAGGCCGCGGGGCGATGTACTGTGCGCGGCGGGGGAATTGACGCGAACCGACCGGTTCAGCATGATCCTCGGCATCGAGCGCGCTGCCGCACCCTCACCCGAGCCACCGCTCGGGGCATCCCTGCCTGCCCGTCGTCGCCGTGGGCCTCTCCTTCCGAGGCGAAGCGGGTCCTCCCGACGGTGACTGGGCGCCGGAGCCGTCGCCGAACCGCAGAGTTCCTCCTCCCCGCCCAGTGCTGCCTGCCCCTCTCACCCCGTGTTGGAGACCCCGTGCACCCCACCCGCAAGGCGGCCGTGACGGCCACCGCCCTCCTGGCCACCATCACCCTCGCCGTCGGCTGCGAGCGCGGTTCCACGACGGCCGAATCCGGCGCCGGGTCCCCCGATGGTGCGTCCAGACCCGGCTGCCCCACCGCCCTTGCCAAGGCCAAGCGGGCCGTCAAGACGGCCGAGGACGTCAACGCCCCCTGGTCCGGACCGACCAGCGGACCCCGGGCCGTCCCGGACCGGACCATCGTCTACATCGCCCAGACGCTGACCAATCCCGGCGTCGAGGGTGTCGCCAAGGGAGTTCAGGAAGCCGCCGACGTCATCGGCTGGCGCGTCCGCACCATCAACGGCCAGGGCACACCCTCCGGACTCACGGCTGCCTTCGACGAGGCCCTCGCCCTCAGACCCGACGGCATAGTCATCGGCGGCTTCGATCCCACCTCGACGGCCGAACAGGTCGAGCAGGCGAACGCAGCCGGCATCCCGCTGATCGGCTGGCACGCCGTCGCCACCCCTGGCCCCAGCGAGAACCCGAAACTGCTCAGCAACATCACCACAAGGGTCGAGGACGTGGCGAAGCTCAGCGCCGACTGGATCATCGCGCGCTCCAACGGCCACGCGGGTGTCGTGCTGTTCACCGACGCCTCGATCCCCTTCGCCAAGCACAAGTCCGATCTGATCAAGAAGGAACTCGCCACCTGCTCCGGTGTCAAGCTGCTGAGCTACGAGAGCATCCCAATCCCCCAGGCCAACAGCCGCACCGTCGAGAGAGTCTCCTCACTGACCGCCCGCCTGGGCGACAGGTGGACCTACTCCGCTGCCATCAACGACCTCTACTTCGACTACGCGGGCCCCGCCTTGCGCGCCGCCGGCAGGGAGGGTGCGGGCGCTCCGTTCAACATCGGCGCCGGAGACGGCGACCCGTCGGCCTTCCAGCGCATCAACGGCAAGGAGTTCCAGGCCGCCACCGTGCCCGAACCGCTGTCCGAACAGGGCTGGCAGATCATCGACGAGTTCAACCGCGCCTTCGCCGACGAGCCGTCCAGCGGATACGTCGCCCCCGTCCACATCACCACCGCGACCAACAGCGGCGGCGCACTGTCCTGGGACTCCGCGGGCTACCGCGAGGCCTACCGCAAGATCTGGGACAAGTAACCCGCACAGCAGACCCTCAACCGGCGGCACCCGCTCAGCGGTGGGATCGAAATCGCCTACACCCCGACCAACCGCTCCTGGCTCAACCGCATCGAGGCCCAGTTCACCGCCCTGCGCTACTTCACCCTCGACGGCACCGACCACGCCAGCCACAAGGAGCAGGGCAGCACGATCCGCCACTACATCATCTGGCGAAACCGCCACGCCGACGACCGGCGTCTACGCGCCCTCGTGGACAAGGCAAACGTTGCCTGATGCGGCACTGGCTTGCCTCGGTACAGAGAGCCCTGGCGCGCCGGTCGTCGGCAGCCTCTCGGCCCGCCCCGGCCACCTCCCCGTCGGATCAGACCGTGAACTCCCGGATCACCACGTTCCGAAACACCGCCTGCCCGTCGATCGTGAACAGCGCCAGTGCGGTGTCGGACGGGTCGGGGAAGGCCTCGGTCGAGTGCACGTACCGGCCGTCGCCGACGAACATCTCGACGGACGTGCGGTCGACGAGGATCCGCAGGCGGACCGTGCCGGCGGACAGGTCGAACGGCGTGCGGCTCTCCTGCCAGCGGCCGGAGGTGTCGGGGCTCACGGTGTAACCGCGGTTGACGAAGGCGTAGTCGCCGTAGACTCCCGCGTCGATGTGCCGCCCACCGTCCGACGACCGCCGCAACTGGAGGCCGGCGCCCGCCAGTTGGTCCCAGGTGATCTCACAGGTCAGCTCGTACGCGGTACCCGTGTGGTCGAGCAGTCGCGTGCCGTCGACCGTGATGTCGCCGAGGTTCACCGTGCGCGACACATGGTCGTCCAGGGCCGCCACCGGCTGGGACGCCAGGTAGTACGTACCCGACGACGTGCGCCTCAGCCGCACCTCGCGGACGATCGAGTCGGTGCCGTTGAAGCCGTCGCACTCGATCGTGGGCGTGGTGTTCGCGTAGTCCCAGTGGTTCATCCAGCCGATCGCATACCGCGCGTCCGGGTCCAGGACCCCGCTCGCGTCACGTTTGTCGAAGGTGACCGCCGCGTACCAGTCCCAGCCGTGGTCCAGCCACTGGGGATCGGACGCGTCGGCGGTGAAGGTCGTACCGTCGAAGGAACCCGTCCAGTACGCGAACGTGCTCGGCCGCCCGGAGCCCTTGCCGTTGGCGCTGACGCCCAGCACCCACTTCCAGGTCCCGTCGTCCGCCCTGATCCGGAACAGGTCGGGGCACTCCAGGACGCCGATGCCGCCCCTGATGAAGCCGCCGACGTACGTCCACGCCCTGAGGTCGGCGGAGTGGTAGAAGCCGACTTTGTCGTTCTCGGCGAGCAGCATCACCCACCGCCCGCGCTCCTCGTCGCGGATCACCTTGGGGTCGCGGAAGTCCCGTACGCCGGGGTTGGGGAGGACCGGGGCCGTGCCGTGGTTGGTGAACGTGCGGCCGCCGTCGGTCGAGTAGTACAGGTACTGCGCCTGGGTGACCTCGTCGGGCGCCATGGTGGCGAGGACGATCACCGCGCCCGCGCCGAAGCCCGCGGTGTTGCCGGTGTCGATCACGGCCGAGCCGGACCAGACGTCGCCGTTGGGAGTCGTGTTCTTCGGCACGGCGATGCCCCGGTCGGTGAAGGAGACGAGGTCGGTGCTGGTGGCCAGGCGCCAGGCGGTGCCGGCCGTCGTGCCGCCCGTCGAGTAGTCGGGGTTGTAGAGGTAGTAGTAGTGGTACTCGCCGTCGATCCAGACCGGGCGCTGCGGGTCGTTCATCCACTGGTCGGGGACCGTGAAGTGGTACTCGGCGCGGTAGCTGCCCGTGCACGCGGCCGTCGCCTCGCGGGGCACCGCCACCGCCGGTCTCGCGAGGTCCGGCAGCAGAACACCGGCGGCGCCGACGGCCGAGGCCGTCAGCAGCGACCGCCTGGACAGTGTCTCCCCTGGGCCGAGCGAACTCCTCTTCATGCCACGCATCGTGCGGCTCCCTTCCCCGACGTCGTCGTCGGGACGCGGCTCATGTTCAACGGAACCGTAGACCTAACTCGTTAAAGGTCAAGCCCTCGCGCACCGGCCGTTCGTCACTTCCCATCCGTACTTCCCATCCGCGCACATCCCTTGACAGAGCCGCAGCGGGGTTCTCATCATCATGAAATCAAACTTCGGCTAACACGAGTTAGGCTCGCCGATGACCGACTCGCTCCTCTCCCGACGGGCCCTGATGCGCTACGGCGCATACGGCGCCGGAGCCACCGCTCTCGCCGGTGTCGCGGCCGGCTGGGACCGCCTCACCGCCGCCGACATCCCCGGCCGCGACGACGGCTCGCTCGTCATCGCCACCCTGGGCTCCGCCTTCAACCCCGAGGCGCAGCGCACCCTGCGCGACGGATTCCGCGAGGTCCACCCCGGCATCAGGATCCGCATCAACCCCGTACAGGCCTACGACTGGTCGGACTTCTTCTCCAAGATCCTCACCCAGATCGCCGCGGGTACGGCACCCGACCTCGTGTACGTCGCCACCGAGGGCGTGCAGCTCTTCGCCCAGCGGCTCGGCGTACCGCTGGACAGGTGGGCGAAGCGGGACGCGGCCGAGCTGCGCACGTACTTCGCCGACGTCCACCCCTCGCTGGTCGAGTCGATGATGTACGAGGGGAGCCTCTACCAGCTGCCGGTCGAGTTCAACGCGGCCGACATGTACCTCAACAGCCGGGTCCTCGAACGCGCGGGTGCCGACCTCCCCGACGACGACTGGACCCACGACGACTTCACCACGCTGCTGCGAGCGATGAAACGCAGCAACGGCGACCGGTTCACCCCGTACTTCTGGACCAACCGGCTGTGGGGCGGAGTGGTCCCCTGGCTCTTCGCCAACGACACCAACCTCCTCACCGAGTCCAAGGCCCCCGGCGGCGACTGGCTCTGGAACTCCTTCTATCCCGAGGCACAGCGGCGCGGCCGGGGCGGCGGCTACCGGTGGACGACACCCCTGGCCGACTCCGACCGCGTCGCCGAGGTCTACGACTACCTCTCCTCCCTCATCCAGGAGGACCTGTGCACCCGGCCGGAGGGCGGCGACGGCCGCAACCTCGTCGGCGTGTTCTCCACCGGCCGCGTCGGTGTCACGCCCGCGGGCGGCTTCTGGGCGGGCGGCCTGCATCAGGCGGGCATGAAACCGGCCGACTACGACGTGCAGTACTTCCCGCGCTGGCGCACCCGGCGTCACCAGTTCGGCGCCGCCGGGTACGCGATGCTGCGCACGTCGAAGATGCGGGACGAGGCCTGGGAGTTCATCAAGTACACCGCCCGCAAGGACGTGATGACCCAGCTCTTCGCGGCCAACCAGACCACTCCGGCCCGCCGCTCCATGGTCGACGAGGCCCGCTACCGGGAGACCGGCCCGGCCCACTGGCAGGTCTTCTACGACACCCTCGACAAGATCCCCACCACCGGCCCGATCCCGGCGCCGCCGCAGGTCAACGAGGTCGAGCAGCTGCTGATCAAGCACACCGGAACCGCCCTTGCGAGCCCCGGCGCGGTGCGTCCCGCGCTGCGCCGGCTGCAGGGGGACCTGGAGAAGGCCATGGAGCGTGAAGTGTGACGAACACCGAGATCAGGCCCGTAGGGCCGGAGCCCGCCCGCACCCGCAAGAGCCGCAGGAACCGCAGGACCGGTCAGACCCGTAAGGCATCCGAGTCCACGGCCGCCACCACCATCCGCACCCGGGGCACCCGCCTCCTCGCCGTACTGTTCCTCGCGCCCACCGTCGTCGGCATCGTCGTCTTCACGGTCGTACCGATCGTCGGCTCGGTCGTCCTCAGCCTCTTCCAGTGGGACGTGATCGACGACCCGCGGTGGGCCGGAGGGGCCAACTACCGGGAGATCCTGACCGATTCGACGGTCCTCGTCTCCTTCCGCAACACGCTCGTCTTCATGGTGCTCGCGGTCGCACTCCAGTTGCTGATCGCGCTCGTGCTGGCGATCGCGGTGAACGGCCGGATGCCCAAGTGGCTGCGGTCCGTGTTCCGTTCGGCGTTCTTCTTCCCGCTGGTGCTGTCCGCCGCGTCCATCTCGGTGGTGATGAAGTACCTGTTCAACCAGGACTTCGGCCCCGTGAACTGGCTCCTCGGCACGGTCGGTATCCCCTCGGTCCCCTGGCTGACCTCGGAGAACGGGGCGATGGCGGCCGTCGTCCTGGCGTACGTCTGGCAGCAGTTCGGCTTCTCGTTCCTGCTGTTCGTCGGCGGCCTGAACAACATCCCGAAAGAGGTGCACGAGGCGGCTTCGCTGGACGGCGCGAGCGGGGTGCGCAAACACCTCGCCATCACCCTGCCGCTGCTGTCGCCCACGCTGCTGGTGGCGTCCGTGGTCGGCATCATCAACGCCCTCCAGGTCTTCGAGCAGCCGTACGTCCTCACGGCGGGCGGTCCCGGCGACTCGACGCGCACGGTCGTGATGGTCATCTACGAGACGGCCTTCGAGCAGCTCCGCTTCGGCGAGGCGTCCGCCGTGGGCGTCCTGCTCTTCGCCCTGATCATGGCGGTCACCGCACTCCAGTTCCGGCTCAGCCGGCGTTACGTCCACTACCAGTGAGCCGGGTGAGTCAGATGAGTACGAGTTCCCTCTCGGGTTCGGTATCGGGTCCGGCATCGGGTTCGATGCCGGGTCCCCGCACGAGCCCCACCGCGTCACGCGTACGGCACGGCCTGGCGCCCTGGGGCCGGATCGCAGGCCTGGCGCTGTGCGCCCTGTTGACGCTCGGCCCGGTCATCTGGACGGTGTCGACGTCACTGCGCACGCCGGCGGAGTCCTTCGACCTGCCGCCGAAGATCATCCCCACGGACCCCACCGTCGACGCCTACCGCGGGGTCTTCGACCAGATCGACGTCTGGCTGTACGCACTGAACTCCACCCTGGTGACAGCGCTGATCGCGGCCGGCCAGATGATCACCGCGGGCCTGGCGGGCTATGCCTTCGCCCGCCTCGAATTCCGCTTCAAGAAGCCGCTGTTCGCGCTGGTCCTGGCCACGATGATGGTGCCGTTGCAGGTCACGATGGTCCCGGTCTTCCTGGAACTGAAGACGATGGGTCTGACCGACACCCTGCTCGGCCTCATCGTCCCGGCCTTCCCGACGGCCTTCGGCACCTTCCTGATGCGCCAGTACTTCCTGGGCATGCCGAAGGACCTGGGCGAGGCGGCGATGATCGACGGCGCGGGTCCGTGGCGCGTCTTCCGGTCGGTGTACGCCCCCTTGGCGGCCCCCGGTCTCGCCATCGTCGGCGTGCTGGCCTTCAACTACCACTGGAACGAGTTCTTCCGGCCGCTGATCCTCGAAACCTCCACCGAGAACCTCACGCTGCCCCTGGGCCTGGTCTCCCTCCAGGGCAACCTCGGCACCGGCTCGATCTCCGTCGTCCTCGCCGGAGTCGTCCTCTCCATGATCCCCGCCGTCGTCGTGTTCGTCGTCGGCCAGCGCCCTCTGCGCGAGGGCATCACATCCGCAGGAGTCAATCGTTGAGTTCCGTGAGCCGGTCGACCGACGCCCACAGCCCGCGTTTCAGGGTCCGCCCGCCGGCCAACTGGATGAACGACCCGAACGGCCCGTTCCGCTGGGGCGATCGATACCACCTCTTCTACCAGCACAACCCCGACGCCCCCGTGCACACGAACGTTCACTGGGGTCACGCCTCCAGCCCCGACCTCGCCCACTGGGACGACCACGGGATCGCCCTGCGCCCCACGCCCGACGGCCCGGACGAGGCGGGCTGCTGGTCCGGCTGCGTGGTGGACGACGGTGGTGTACCGACAGCGGTGTACTCCGGGATCGACCACGACCACCAGGGCCTGAGCGCGATCTGTCTCGCCGTGACCGAGGACGACGACCTCCAGAAGTGGAAGCAACTGCCGGTGCCGGTGGTCGCCGGCCCACCACCCGGTCTGGACGTGACGATGTTCCGGGACCCTTTCGTCTTCCGCTTCGCCGGACGCCGCTGGGCGCTGATGGGCGCCGGCCACGCCGACGGCACCCCGTCCGTCCTGGTGTACGACTGTGAGGACCTGTACGACTGGCGGTTCGCCGGGGTCCTGCTGGACGGCCGGGACCCGGCGGCGGCCCGCGCCTTCGGCAAGCGGGCGATCGGCTGGGAGTGCCCGCAGTTGTGGGCGACCCCCGGGGGCGACTGGGTGCTGGCGGTGGCCCTGTGGGACGGCGACCCGCTGAGCACCGCGTACGTCACGGGCCGTCTGGTGGAGCAGGCGGACGGTGGGCCGAGGTTCGCGGCCGGTACGGGCGGCGGCCCGCTGGACCTCGGCCGTGACTTCTACGCCCCCTCCGTCCTCCAGGACACGGAGTCCGGCCGCGCCCTGCTCTGGGGCTGGTCCTGGGAGTCACGCCCGCCCGAGGAGGTGGACCGCACGGGCTGGTCCGGCGTCCTCACGGCACCCCGGGTGATGGACACCCACGAGGACGGCACGCTACGGGTCGTACCGGCTCCGGAGCTCGAACTACTGCGAGCGGCCGTCCCGTTCACGACCGCACCAGGACCGCACCGGCCACTCCCCCTCGCGTACGACCTGCTGGTGACCGCCCGCTCAGCGGCGACCGTGAGTCTGCTGCGGGCCACGTCCGGGGCCGAACTGACCGTGCGGCTCGATCCGGCGTCCGGCACGGTGACCCTGGACCGCACGGCCTGGCCACGCTCCCGCCCGGACGGCACGGCCCCCCTGGTCCTGCCGACCCCGCCGGGCGAGCCCCTCACCGTACGGATCCTCGTGGACGGCTCCCTGCTGGAACTGTTCGCGGGTGACCGGGCGACGGCCACGGAACGGGTGTACCGACGGGACGACGACATCGCGGAGCTGACCGTGCGGGGGACGGACGTCGAGGTCACGGGCTGGGAGCTGGTCCCACCGAACCCCGCGTGACGACGGGGCACTCCAGCCGCCGGGTGGTGACCGGCGGCGCGGTCCCGCTGTCGATGGCGTCCAGGAGCAGGCGGACGGCCGTCTCTCCCATCGCGCGATGGGGCAGAGCGACCGTGGTGAGGGGCGGGCTGAGGAAAGCCGCCATGTGTTCCTGGTCGTCATAGCCGACGACGGACAGCTCGGCGGGCACGTCGAGGCCCAGGCGCGCGGCGGCGTGGAGGACGCCCGTGGCGACCCGGTCGTTGTAACAGACGATCCCCGTGGGCCGCCGGTAGGCGGGAACACCGTCCAGCAGCCGCAGCGCGCCCTGGTACCCGGCGGCGATCTCCCCTCCCGTCCGCAGGATCCAGTCCTTCTCGGCGGTCAGCCCCACCGTCCGCAGCACGTCCCGGAAGCCGCGCAGCCGTTCCGCGGTCGCGATGTCGTCCAGACCGCCCACCAGGGCGACACGGCGGTGGCCCGCGTCGACAAGGACGCGCGCGGCGCTGCGGCCACCGGCCCGCTCGGCGGGGATGACGGCCGGGAGGGAGCCGTCCTCGGGGAGACAGTTGGCGAGCACGGCGAACGTGCGGTGCAGCCCTTCCGGGACTCGGGCGCGGCGCAACGACAGCGCGGCGTAGATGATCCCGTCGACCCTCCGGTCGAGCAGTTCGGCGACAGCCGCGTCCTCGGCGACCGGGTCCTGCCCGGAGTCGACGGTGAGCACCAGGTGCTCACTGCTCCACGCCATGTCCATGGCCCCGCGCAGCAGCCGCCCGGCGAACGGCGAGGTGGCGATCGCGTCCGTGACCAGACCGATCACGGCGGTACGACGCCGGCGCAGGCCACGGGCGACCGCGTTCGGCCGGTAGCCGAGCTGTTCGGCCGCCTTGCGGATCTTCTCCTGCGTCTCGGCGGAGAGGTTGCCCTGGGCACGCCCGTTGAAGACGAAGGACACGGCCGTGTGTGACACCCCGGCAAGCCGGGCGACATCCCGCGAGGTCGCCCGCTCAGCCCCGCCACCCCGCGTCTTCTCGACCCCGCCCATGCCTCGTCCCCGCCGACTTCGCCTGATCAGGCAAAGCCTACCCGCGGGAGATGGTGCGGAGCCCGCCGCCGCAGACCGAATGGGACACCGCGGTGGAACAGCCGCTGCCCTCGGCACGCCGGGGTGCAGGTCGCCGTGCCCTCAACGAGACTCGGCCTCGACCGCCCCCGACAACCGTCGAACTCTTCGACCGCATGCTGACGCCGGACCGGCGGGCGCTCGACGTGCTGAGGGTTGAAGTGCGCACCGGAGACGGGACCGAGAAGGCACGCCCGCGCCGTCGGGGTCTACCGCCTCAACGCAGCAGCAGAGCCGACCAGAACACGCCTCACCAGCTACGTTTCCGGGCTCATATGTGCAGGTCAGAAACGTTTCCGCAGGTCATCAACCTGCGCAGGTGGGGCGGGTGGGACTCGAACCCACGGCCGACGGATTATGAGTCCATTGGGGATCTTGGCGGCCCTTGCCGATCATTGCCGATTCACGCCGTTCTTGCAGGTCAGACATGCTGATCCGTGTCAGCCCTGTGCAGTGCTTGTCGGTCTGTTCCTGTCCTTGTGGCCCCTCAATGGCCCCTGGGGCGAATGAGTTGGACGCCTACCACAGCAGCAGCCGCGTCCGCCCAGTTCAGCCAGAGGGATAGAAACCTCGCACAGCGGATTTCCCTTCCAACGCGCGGAGGCTCCGCCCCTCGACTCGGGGCGGAGCCTCGATAGCCGTTTCCGCAGGCCAGACGTCTACGCGCAGCTTAGTCGAGTTCAGACACAACGAGGTTCCCACGGCTTCCATCTCGGCACTGGCAACGCGGCGCCCCTGCCGACTACTCCAGATCGGGGGGCAGCCCTACGCGGCACTCTCGGCTTTGGCGTCGCTGGATGAAGTCGCCGGCGTCTCCGTAACGGGGGCAAGGCTTCGCTTCTTCCCCGCGCCAGTAGCCTTGGCTTGGACGTACCAGCCAGCCTTGATTGCCCTCCGGGTCTTTTCCGTTAGCCAGGAACAGTCGTCGGCCTCGTGCTTGTCCGTGTGCAACAACGCCAACAGTTCAAGAAGCCGATCAGCCCGGTTTAGGTAGTAGTCGGCCTGCTCGGAGGCCACAGCACCTGTGCGATTTGCCCAGTACAGGTCAACGTCGAACTTCTCGATGTCGCAGAAGTCCTTCCCGAAGATGCCGCCAACCTCCTCCTTCGCCCATTGGGTTTCGAAGCGCGCGATGTCACTGGCGGTCTCCCCCACCTGCCGGGCCAGATCTTCCCGCGACATGTCCATGTTGAGTCCAGCGGCGATGAGTACGCCTTGCGCACTCTCGATTTCTCGCGACATGGCTTGGAGGTAGACGAGCATGCCCCGGATCCACGGCCTGGCAGTCTCTGCTGCACGGGCACGCTTCTGTGTCGTCAGTGCCTCACTGAGATATGCGCCCAGGTTGTCGAGAGACCAAGAGATCGAGGCGTCAAGGGCACGTGGCACAACTGATGTCTCGTCATCGGAACTCGTGATAGTCGAAGTCATGTCCAGCCTCCGGGATATGCGAAGTCGTGGAGACCAACGAGCAGAGCCATGTCCCGCGGCGCTTGATCACGAGATTCATCCGGACGCAGTACAGCGTGGCTCCTGGCTTACGTGCTGTCACATAACTGCCCTTGCGCGCTGAAGAGTAGGGACGTGGATGCTGCTCCGCAGAGGGGCGGTCCATGAGTCCATCGCCGTGCTCGTGGAGCCGCCACCGTTCGTGGGCAGCGAAAGTCACGGGGAAGCTCCAAGCCTCGATTGGTAGGCGTCAGCCGCAGCACTCAGCTCATCTAGGTAGTGCAGCAAGGCCGTCGGGTCGGAGTTCACTACTGCGAGATGGGCCATTGTCCTCACGACCGTCAGGTCGTCCAAGGAGGACACCCATGCCCTGACCGTTTCGGGCCGTGCCTCCACCGGCGGCATAGAGAGGATTTCCGGAAGAGCGCGGCGGGCCTGCGTGGCCTGGATGCTCAGAGTGCCCCGCTCCGTTGCGGGCGTAGTGCCTGCCGACAGGAGTGCGCGCCGGAGATCGCTGTGCCCAATCGCGATGTCGAGCTGAGGTGGGATCGGGGTGTTCTGCCGGGACCCGGTGACGAGGATGGGTATGGCCGTCGTCCGGACCCAGTCTTCGAGGTAGCCGAGTTCCTTCACCGCAATGTTCCAGACCCCGGTATGAGGACGCTGAAGGCAGACGGGCGGGACGATCGAGAGCTCGATCCTGGCGTTGCGGGGGACGCTGGCCAGGACGGCTCCAGGCTGGAGACGAAGGCCGTGGCCGGGCTGTGGGTTGCGTTCCAATGGGAGGGCGACGGTGAGGTCGGGGTGCTGACGGTCGGGGTAGACGGCGCCGAGTCGGACGGCAGCGACGGCCGGCGTACGGTGCTTTGCCAAGTTGGTGTGCTCGGCCAACAGCCGCAGCGGATGGTCGTCGAAGTCGCGCCGCTGGAAGGGCTGAAGTACCCGAATGCGCTCGGCAAGCACAGCACCGGCGGCAAGCGGGGACAGCTGGCTCCGGCGCCCGTGTGCGAGCCAGGTGTCGAAGCGGGCCGGCTCGGTACAGGCGGGCATCTCGATACATCGCGCCTCCTGATCGGTCAGCGGGCGCTGTAGGAGGTGCTCGACCTCGGCGTACAAGGTGTGCTCCAGGGCGGCGCGGAGCTGGGTGAGGGCGTCCGCAACCAGGCGGGGCATCAACTCGGGTATCGGTGCGATAGCGGTCACCTTGATGTGAGCCCGGTCGTCGTGCACCACCTCGGTCAGGGTCAACGGGTCCTGGTCGGTGTAGTCGTGGACGATCCGCGTGACGTGATCGATCAGCTGGTCCACATGAGCCAGGGTGGGCACCACGTGCAGTTGGTGGTCAGGCAGCCAGTCGTAGTCGGCGGCAGAAGTCCTCATGGCCAGGAGCGTAGCCCCGTCGCCTAGGCCATAGCCTTGGATGTGCTTGGCGGCCGAGGCGCTTGCACGGTCCCAGGTGCCGCTGTTCCGCCCAGCGGTGCATCATGCCAAAGGTGGTGAAGATCTTCCGAGCGAAGAGACTGACGCTCCTCATTCGAGATCCGGATATGCCAGTCGGCCGCCCCGCTGCTGGGGAAGCCTTGTTATCGGAAAAGCATGATGCATCAGGCGAACGGGCGACCTAGCATCGCGGACATGGCAACACCCCTTCCGCTGAAGGTCTATCTCGACCTGAACCACTGGTATGCCCTAGGAGACGCACTCGCGGGCACATCCAAGAACCCCGACCATGTCTTGGCTCTCAAGCAGTTCCGCGGCCACGTCGAGCGGGGCGAGGTCGTCTTTCCGCTCTCGTCCGTCCACTACATGGAGTTGACCGAGAATCCCCGGGGCGCCTACCGACAGCGGGCGGCGGACGCGATGGCCCTGTTGTCGAGGTTTGTGACCATAGCGCCCGATTTCAAGATCCTTGATGGGGAACTGGCGCAGGAGCTCCACCGTCGCCTCGGGCGCCCCGCCTTCCCGGTGAAGGTGACCAAGTTCGGTATCGGCGTGGGTTTCGCGTTCGGTGAGGCGGGTCGGATGGCGTTGAAGGGGGTCACGGAGGAGAACCGCCCGGAGCTGGAGGCTCGCCTGGGGATGTCAGTGTCGGAGTTCGAGGCCTCAGTCAACGTCTTCACCGAGTACGAGATCCTGAGGGGGCCGCCGGAAACACTGCGGTCCGCGGGGTCGACTTATGACCCCTATGCAGCCCGGCGTATCGCAGACGCTCAGCTTGCCGACTTCAGTGTCATGATCAACACGCTGCGCACAGTCCCGGATATCGCCAAGCAGCCGATGGACGCCATTTGTGCCCGCCACCTCGGCTGCGACATCATCGACAACTACACCCGTGCGCTGATGAGTGCCGGCTTCGTGAAGCGGACCCCATTTCACACGCGGGCCGAGTTCACCGACTTCCTGACGGCACTTCCCTCCCGCAAGGTCGTCACGAAGATGCACTTCCACTACCTCAAGGACGTGCACCGGAACTGGACGATCAACGATCTGCGTGATATCGCCGCGCTATCGATCGCCATTCCCTACTGCGATGTGGTCGTCACGGACAAGAAGGCGTGGGATACCGCGGTCAACCGTGCCCACCTCGACAAGGACTTCAACACAGCGATCTTCAGCAACCTCACCGATCTTGCCAAGCATCTGGCGGTCTGACCCCCCTGCACCGGGCGCGGTACGGATGAGCCGTCTGGAGCGTGAACACGGGTCAACGCACCCTGCGTTCCGCGCCCGAACGGATCCGGCAGCCGACGGTGCCGTGCCCCCACAAGCTAGCCCGCCGGGCGACCCGGCTCCACGAACCGGTCGATGCTGGCATCCCGGGCCCATTTACCGTCGGGCCAGATCAAGTCCGCCCCAATGTGCCGAGCGAACGCGCGGAGCTCCCCTCCAGGATCACGCGGCACAAGGAGACCTGCGTAGCAGACGCTAACAGCGCCGGGCGGTAAGCAGGTTACGACTCGCCCGACCGCATCCCGCCGGGACTCCGCCCCGATCTTGGCGCGGCTTAATCGGTATGCCGCTGGTTCCGCTGTTCCCAGATACTGGAACAGGCGGTCAAGAAGAGAGAACAGGTGATGAAGATGGAGGCCCGTGTCAGGGAGGCCTTGGACGACGCCTCGACCGACTTCGTCTCCTACGAACAGTTGCTGGAACGCTTCATCAGAGCCGTGAACGAGGCGGGTCTGCAGAATGAGGGAGAGGCCATCGCCCTGTGGGCCGCCTTCAGCTTCCACCGCAACGAGCAGAAGAGCTTCACCGGTAGCTACGCTGGGACCAATCCAGGCGATCCGTGGTCGACCGATCCGCGTGAGATTCCGGCGGATGTGCTGGCGGTGTGGGCCTCGTATGCAACTCATGCCCGTCATCCCGGGGTGCGGGCCCGGCTGCACCACTTGCTGTGGGAGGCTCGGAAAAGCGGTGCCTTTCAGCATGCCAGGCAAGCGATCGAGGCCTATCGGGATGCGGCGGCCGAGTTCCTCAGCGCGCCCGAACAGGATTCCGGGTTGGTGGAGGCGTGCGACTGCTTGACTGTCGCCCAGGACTTGGCCGCGTCTCTGAGGCAGACCGCGCTTGAGGACAGCGTGCGTGACGCCATGAAAGACCTCGTGACTGCGATGCTCGACGAGCGGGTCGACGCCCCGGGCATGGTCTTGCAGCTGCTGCGGGCTCTCAGCGTGAGGCGGCCGACCGACGAAGGCGTACGGAGCCTTCTGGACAGGGCGTGCGGCCGGTACGCGTCGGACGCTTTCTTGCTCGTTGACCTGCTGGAACTGTGCCGGGCCATGGAGACGGACGAGGCGGCGCGCACGGACCTCGACCGCCGTATCATCACAACGGTCTTGGACGATGCCGAGCGATTCCCGGGCTTCGTACGCATCGACCGTCTGAGCACGGCGGCAACCATGGCCCGAGAGCGGGGGCTGACGGACCTGCACGACTTGGCGATCCTGCGCATGCAGCGTACCGATCCCGACGATCTCGGCATGTCACGCTTCGAGGAGACCATCCACGTGCCCAAGGCCGTGCTCGATGCCTACACCCAGTGGGTGTCAGGTGCCTCCACCCTCGGTGAGGCACTGGGAAGACTGGCCGCTCTCCCCTCTCCGGCCGGCACCTCCGCCAACGCTCGGACGGCCGCGCAACGAATCGCCCAGTCTTCAGTCGTCCTCTCCCTCGCCGCCACCGTGCGGATCAACCCGGTGGGGCCGGTCCCGGTCGCGCCGGCCACAGCGGATCCGCTGGCAGATCACGCAGCGCAGTGGCGGCTGGTGTCCATGGAACTGACGGGGCTGGGCGTTGCGGCCGCGCTGGACCAGATCGGGGAACGCTTCAATCCCGACGAGGACACACTCGCCCGGCTGCTCACCCATCCCCCAGTGGTGTCGGCTGGCCGCGCCCGCAGGATGGCCTTGGCGCTGCTTCACTACTGGAGGCAAGAGCACACTGCCGCCTACGCTTTGGCGCTTCCGCGGGTTGAAGGACTGCTGCGTGAACTGCTGCGCCAACAGGACGTACTCGTTGTGCGTGTCGCCCAGGGTGACACGCGCGGAGGAGCCAGCCTGCTCGGCACCCTGATCGACCGCATGACCGAGGCGGGGCTCGACCCTGACTGGCAGGATTTCCTGCGACTGCTGCTGACGGATGGCACGCGCGGCATGAATCTGCGGAACGAAGAACTGCACGACCTCGCCGACGACGAGCCCCAGCCCCATCGCGTCGCTCTCGTACTGCTCGCCGGCCTCTACCTGATCTCCCAGGCCCACCAGCTGGACGCACTCGAGACAAACGATCCACAGGACGGCTGAATCCCGAAAAGGGCCGCCCCAGGCCTCTGTTGCCTAGGGAGCGCGGCACGGGCCGCGCTCCCTGGTCGAGTCGTACGTAGTCAGGTGGAGCTGGCCTTCGGGCGGCGCTTGGGGGTGCGGCTGCGGGGACGCCGTTTTGCGCCGGGATCGGCCTCGGCTGCCGGTTGGTCATCCGCTTCCCCGCTGAGCTCGCCGGAGGGCCTCGGCTCCGAGGCGGAGTCTGTTTCGGGCTCGAACCTCGGGGGCTGCGTGACTTCGGGGTCGGGTTCTTCGGCGGGTGACGGGGCTCCCTCCTGGACCTCGTCAGCTGCGGGGTTTTCGGCCTGCTGGTCACCGTCGGGCGTTGGGGTTGGATCGAACTCCATCGCCGCATCGTTGTCGGCGACGGGGCCAGATTCGGTGTCGGTAGTGGGCTCGGCGTCTTCACCGACGTCGGACGGCGTCGTGTGGGCGTCGGGGCCGCAGTCGCGAAGCGAGGTGCCCGTGGCCGGCGGGGCTTCATCCATCACCTGCGAGAGTGCGCTCTCAAACAGGTGTATCCATGGCCGGTGGCCGACGTAGCGGGGTTTGTAGTCGAAGGCGGGGAGGAGTTCGTCTTCGAGGGTTCGCAGGATGATGTGGTCTGGATCTTCGTCGGTTTCGGTGACGAGGGTGGTCGCCTTGTTGTAGCGGTGCCCTTCAGCCAGGCGTGCGGTGAGTTGGGCTTCGCGGAGGGCATGGTCGGCCAGGGTGGCGTCGTCGGGGAGCGGGGTTGCGGCGCTGCCGGTGATCCAGAGTTGGACGGTGGTTCCGCCGAAGATGGGACGGAAGCTGATGCCTCGTCCGTCGCTGTAGACAAGGTGGGCTGCGCCGTCGGCGGGCGCAGCGGTGTCGATCACCCAGTCGCCGCCGAGGCTTTGAGCGAGGTTGGCCGCGGCTTCTCGGACTGCGGCGTCGGTAATGAGCATGTGTGGTTCTCCAAGAGGTCTGCGGGTGAAGTGGGGCCCGCCCCTGCCGGGGCGGGCCCGGTATGGCTATGCGGGGCGTACTTCGTCGCCGTCGTCGAGGAGCATCGAGAGGGTGGAGCCGCTGTCCCAGCTCACGGAGAGGATGGAGAGGTTGGCGTCGAACCGGTGGACGGTGCCTTCGTCGCCGGGCTTGAGTTCGGTGTGCGAGTCGGTGGTGTGTACGAGGGCGATGCGGTCGCCCTTTTTGTAGGTCATCTGCGCTCCAGTCGTGATGTGTTGGGGAAGTCGTGGTGGGCCGCCGACTGGCCCCGCCGAGTGACGGGGCCGTTGGTGGCCGCCTGCTAGGCGTCGTGGTCGCATGCCTCGGTCGGGCAGGCTCCGCAGTCGAAGCAGTGGTCGCAGGCGCAGGCGCCGCAGCCCGGCTCCTGGCACCGGACGTCGTGGCTGCGGCAGTACGGGAATGTGAACGGTGGCTTTTCCATGACTCCCCACCCCTTCTGGTTCTATTCTATATGCAGTCGGGGAGGAGTTCAAGATCACATAAGGCGATTTCCGCAGGTCAGGCTGCTACATCGCGTATCAGAGCTTCGACCTTCCGGATGGCCGCGAGGAAGACAGCCTGCGAGTGCAGTCGATCGCGCCGTTCCAGGGACTCCAATGCCTCCCGGGCGGCCCTGGCGGGCACGTTGCCTTCGTGCAGGGTGTCGCCGCACCCGATGAGTACGTGCGGGCCGAGGTCCCAGAGGATCGCGTTGACGGCGGCGCCCGCCGCCGCGAGGGGGTCGATGTCAGTCAGCGACCATCCGAACTGGTGCGGGTCGATGCCGCGTTCGCGCATGACCTGTACGGCGGCGCGGTACATGCCACCGGTCCCGCCCGCGGGCTCGTCGAACTTCATGCCGGGCTCAAGCGGCATGTCGTCGAGCAGCATCCTGGCCATCAGGTAGGCGACGTCCGGCGGTGTGTGTATCTCCGCGAGTGCATCGTGAGCGCCCTCGGAGCGCATGACGGCAAGCAGGGTTCCGATCACGTCGGTGGTGGAGCGGAGATCGGGGTCATCGCTGGCGGTCAGATGCAGGAGCCCGTTGGTGAGCGCGGCCTCGACAACGGCTCGTACGGCAGTGGCTCGCCGAGCATCGGGTTTCTCGTCGTCGACCCACTTGTGGAGAGGTGTGGCTCGGTCGATGAGGTCGGGTCGCATGATCCACATGCGGGCCCAGCACTCGCGGAAGGCGGCCAGCAGCTCGGTGTCGTCGAGGCTGAGCCACCAGTCGGCGGCGAGGTGGGCGTCCGGGCCGCGCAGGGGCCACAGGGCGAGTGCGGCGACCGTGCCGATGGGGATTTCGATGCTGCTCCCCCCGTGCGCGTGGTGCCAGGCGTAGCTGACGGCTTCCGCGATCTCGAACGCGTGCGCGTGCGGGTTGCTCTGCGCCGGGCGGTAGTGACCCAGCTTTGGCTTGACGACCGCCAGGGAAGGGCGAGGCGTGGCGGCGGGCATGGTCACGGGCGCAGGGGCCGGCGGCAGGTCGGTGAGGTACTTGCGGGTCAGGGCGGCAGGGGTGCGCGGCGCGGGTGGCTGGTCTGGCTCTTCAGGGTCGGCGAACAGATCGAGTTGGCTCATGCTGGTCCTCCTGGCTCGTGGGTCTGCGTGCGGCGTCACGTGTCGGCCTGCCGGGGTGCAGGCCGACACGTGTCGCCGTCAGGGGGCGTGCTGGATGCGGCGCAGCAGGACGGCGGCTTCCTCGGTGCGTCCGGCGTCGACGAGCGCGGCGTGCTGGAGCAATTCCGTCAGGTCCTCTGCGGTGAGCTGTGCGAGGACGTCGGTGAGGCTGAGGTGCCGCATGTCTGCGGATCGGTAGGGGTAACCGGTCGCGATGGTGAAGACCAGTCCGGGTATGAGCCGGTCGGTGTGCTCGTCGGCGAGGCCGAGTTGGCGGCCAACGCGGTGGATGGCGTCCGGGTCGCCGAGGATGGCGTTCGCCGGTACGGCCTGATGGGCGAGCCTGGTGGTCTCCATCTCCCGGTCGAGATAGGCAGTCCAGGTGAGGCGGGCGTCGGCGTCCCGGCCAGCGGCCGTCAAGGTGGCGGCGATGAGCAGGGCCTTGAATCGATCGCTCTTGAGCGCCAGGCCGAGGTATTCGGCGGGTGTGATGCCGGCGTTGACGATCGCGGGGTGGTGGGCCTGGGCGCGGAAGAGGCCGAGGGCGGCGCGCAGCGCGCGAGCGGCGGCGTCCGGGTGAACACCCAGTTCCTCGGCGACGCGGACGGACACGGTGTGCAGAGCGGTCGGACTCATGTGGTCTCCAGAGATCTAGTCGGTGGACTGGTTGAGGGAGGCGAGGTAGGCGTTGGCCGCCGCCAGCCGTGTCGGGCTGTTGACGAGTTCTTCCGACCAGACCCGCAGAGCGATGTCGCCTGCCACGTCCTCGTCGGGTGCAGTGACGACGTAGGCGGCCTGGCCGGATGTCTCCAGTTCGGCGCACCGTTTGTCATGGGCTGCGTCGTCCTCGGGAGGGGTTTCGACGGCGACGACGTCTATCTGTGCGGGGTTCGACTCCTGGTAGATGACCCACCACTGCCGTGCGGGTGGATTGGGCATAGCTCTCCTTTGGTGTTCAGGGGCGGGCGTCAGACCTGGGGGCCGGGCGCGGAGTAGTGGGTGAGGAGTTCCGCGACCTCTCGGCCGATGTGGTCCATGAGCGTGCGGATGTGCTTCCTGTCGCCGCGCAGGTAGAGGGCCAGGTCGAGGACTTCGGGAGCGGCGGTGTAGGCGAGCAGCTCCCGGTACTGCTCGACGGTGAGGGGTTCGAGGTCGTCGGGGCGCAGTGCCCAGGAGGCGACAGCTGCGCTGTCGGCGAGGCGCGTGGCGGCGCGGAGCGTGGCGGTGTCGGGCGCGCGGGCGAGAAGGATGAGGAACATCGCAGCGAAGTGGTGGTCCGGCGTGTTGATGACCGGTACCGAGGGGCGAGCTGGCACAAATGCCTCCGGTTGAGGATGAACGGGCCTCGAATGCTTCTTTTCTATATGCACTCAGGGGAGGTTGCGGCCCTGCCGCGAGCGAGCACGGAGGGGGTCAGTCCTGACTGATGTTGACCACGAGCGCCGCCCCGTCGGCAGGGCGGTCACCCTCGCCGACAGCTACCACCGAAGGTGACCGACCTCGCGAGGAGGGAGGCCGCGGGGGTTGGCAGGGAGAGGGACGGCGATGTCGCGCTCGTCGGTCAGCGGGTGGACGAAGTAGTAGCCGGGCGGGTGCGTGCGCAGGTCGGCGAGCCGAGCGAGGAAGCACAGATCAACGGTGAGCTCGCCCCAGATCGGGTCCGGCCGCTTTTGCAGGTCGAACCGGAGAAGGAGTCGTCCGTCGTCGCCGTGCAGACTCCATAGGGCATAGCCGGGTTCGTCGCGGGTGGCGACGAGGGTCCTGATGCGCGGCTCGATCGCTACCGCCGTCACAGCCATGCGCCTCAGTACGGCGCGAGCGAGGTTGCGGGTGGCCTCACACACCCGCCTGTCCGCGAGCGGGCAGGGATCTTGCACTTCACATGCCTCCTTGGCATAAGGCCGCCCGGCGGCCGGGATGCGGTGGTCACCGGTCGCCGGACGGAGTCGTCGACGGCGTCAGCCGACGGGGATGGGACGGTTCTGCAGATCCAGGAAGATGCAGGCGGCTGCGACGGTGGGCCTGTAGTCGGCCACGATTTGACCGTCCTCGTCCCAGGTGAGGAGTTGGACCAGGACGTCGAGCAGCGGTTCGGGGAGCATCTGCCGCCAGTTGTCGTAGTCGGTGCCGGGGAACCACTCCCTACAGGTCCGCTGAAGGGATTCCACGACGGCCTCGGCCAGCCGGTCCGCCTGGGTGGGGCTGATCTGCTCGACGCTCAGGCGCTGGCGGATGCGCTCGGGACTGAAGGGGTCTGTCACGGTCTCTCCTGACGGTTCAAGAAGGGGGCCGCTCCCCCTTCCTTCTGGTTCTATTCTATATGCATTCGGGAGGAGGGCAAGATTTCCGGTAGATTTTCTTGATCACCGAAGGGCTTTATTTCCGCAGGTCAGGAGCCATGTCCGCAGGGGTAAGATCGCGTATGTGGAGGACGAGCCGCGCGCCCTCGATTACGTGCCCCATGCGCATGTCCGGGCCGACGACGCGCGTGTGGTCGTCGTCGTCCAGGACTCCTTGGTCCACCAGCCCGTCAACGCACGCCTTGAAGCTGGGGTACCAGTTGGCCGGGTCTCTCCTCTGCCTGTCCTCGGGGTGCAGGACGCCGATGATGTGGACCCGTTCCAGGCGTGGCACTGCGCGTGAGGCGGCCCAGGCCGCCCGCCGCAGCACCCTGGTGATCTCCGCGCGCTTGTGGTGGTGGAACCGCTGGTTGGCGTTCAGGAGCGTCAACCGGGGCGGCAGCGCGACCATGAACTGGCGGCCGGGCATCCCCTCGAACCAGTCCGGTTCCTCCTTGCCCGGAACTCCGACCGGGGGACCTGCTTTGGGCGTTGCCAACGCCGTTACGTCAGGGGCGTATCCGCTCCGGCGCGGCACGCCGGCGTTGGTGAAGGCCGAAGCGTGCAAGGCCGAGATCAGCATGAGGCGACGCCTGCGGCCAGTCGCAGCGTCCGCGACCAGGGCGCGCATGTCCCCCGGCTTGTACTGCTCGATCCGTATGCGGATGCTGTCCCGCGGGTCGCAGGCCACGAAGATCCGTCCCGGCTTGATATGGGTCACCTGCGGCCCCGGTCGAAGAGATCCGACAGAGCCTTCGCCGCCACCGCCGCCGGCCACGCGACGATGACCACCGCGAGGTACAAGGCGGACGCGGCTGGCCGCAGTTGGCACACCAGTCGCAGGATCGGGTCGTGGGCGAGCAGCCTCCGGAAAGCGCCCGCCAGGACCACGGCTCCCGCTGCCCACGCGAGGAGGACAGGCAGAGCGAGCACGCTGGTCACGACTCCACCTTTCTGGTGTCGACGTGAACCCAGACGGTACGAAGTACGCGGGCTCGGGCCAGGCGCAGGGCGAGGGAAGCGGCCCGGCCGTTCCGGTGCGCGGCGAAGCCCGCGCAGATGGCAGGGGCATCGGTGCCGAGCGTGGCGTGGCAGACGATGTGCCCCTCCTCGGCGATGGCGTTGGCGATCATCTCTGCCACGCGCCCCTCTTCCAGGCGCATCAGGTTGCCCGGCCGGAAGATGCACGTGCCGCATCGCCCCGCGCAGATCCGGACGCTCCATGTCGCCGGGTCGGCAACGTCGTGGCGCAGTCCGTCGGACGAGTAGGTGGCAGAGCTGGTCATCGATCGGCCCCCGGAGTGGCGGCGCGTACTGCCTCACCCGTCGCTGCCAGCAGCATCTCGAGGCAGTGGGAGAACAGTTCGGGGTCCGGCGCGGTGAAAGCGGCCCCGTAGAGGGCGAGCGTGGTCGCGGTGTCCCCGTTGGCGAACGCGGTGATGAAGCGTGCTGCGAAGAGGTGTGGCTGCGGGACGATGTCCTCGGGGCGGCTGCCGTCGGAAGTCAGAATGATCCAGGACGCCGTGTCGGCATCGAGTCCCTGCATCTTCGCCAAGGCCGCCTTCGCCATAACTGCGAGTTCCGTCGCGACGCCGTACATCAGCGAGGGTGTCCCGTTCCGTGCGAGGTCCGCCAGGATCTCCTGGGCCTCGTCGTGGCGTCCCTCCGTCCAGAGGGAGACCGCCTCGACGAGGCGCTCGCTGACCATCAGGTGCGTCACTGAGTCGCCCCCGTTCGTCGGCATGACCGGCACGGACCAGGTTCCGGGCTGGCCCGGGACCTCTCTCCAGCCGTTCACCGCGTCCTGGGTTCGGGCGTCGGGTCGGATCATGTAGCCGTGCTCGATCAGCCGGTGCCCGGCGCTGGCCGGGCGGAAGCTGTCCCAGTCGAAGACGAGGTCCACCAAGTCGTCGTCGCGGTCCTCGGCCAGAACTCGAATCTGGTAGCCGTCCGGCAGTCCGGTGCATATTGCGGTCAGGTGCTTCACTGCGATTCCTCTCAGTTGGTCAGGGAGCGTCGGGCAGTTCGAGCTGCTGCGCGGCCTGCTCCTCCGCGTCCAGTGGGTTGGGTCCGGGGCGGTAGTGGGGCAGGCACCGGGGGCACTGCTGCTCTACGGCCCGGCGGTGAGCGCGTGATCCGGCGGCCGTGCCGCACGATTTGCGGATGACCGGGACTGGCAGCTCGCTGGGGTCGGCGTCGGGAAGCTCGTGGATGATCACGCCGTTGAGCCAGATACGGCCGCCGCAGATGCCGGTGAACAGGCTTTTGGCTGGCAGGACTTGCCGGATGCAAGCGGCCCGGAAGGGGCATCCTCCGCAGACGTAGAGGACGGGTTCGCAGATGGCGACCAGTTCGATGCCGTTCTTCCATCTGTCGTCGGCAACGGCGAAGTCCTCGTCGCCGAAGCATGGGGCGTGGGAGGTGACGTGGGTGCCGATCAGGGTTCGTGATCCGGTCACAGGACGGGCTCCAATCGCTGGCCTATCCACCGGGCGACATTGACCGAGACCGCGTTGCCTGCCTGCGCGGTCTGCTCGGCCTGGTTGCCGTAGACGACGTACTTCTTGGGGAACCGCTGCCCTTCGAGCTGTTCGCGGGGCTTGAGCATCCGGAAGTAGCAGTCGTTGATGTGCGGGGCGTTTTGCACCAGGGCAGCTGAGTCGCGGGTGGAGAGGGTGTGGACGGGTTCGGCGGCCGTCTTCACCGCGGCCTTGCGGTACGGCACGACGAGAGTGTTCCGCGCATGCTCGGGGGTGGTGCCGGCGTGCGTGACGAGGCCGTGGTGGTTGCCCTGGGCGGTGACGACGCTGAGCGGGTCGCTCGCGGGGCTGGCGGTGGCGTGGTTGCGGTACTCGATGATGAAGGGGTCCATCGTCAGCAGGGCTTCGCTCTCGCGGGTGGTGCGAGTACGCATCGGCACGTCGAGGGGGACGGCGTCGGTGTTCCACGAGCCGCCGGTCGGCACCAGGAGCGCGTCTCCCTGCTTCACCGTCCGGGCGGGCATCGGCCGGTCCTCGACGGCGTACGCCCTGTCCCCGCCGTCCTTTCCGTGGGTGAGCGAGATCGAGTACGGGCGCCAGGGGAACTTGCGGCGCCCCGCGCGGATTCGGTCCATGGTGGTATCGGCGAGCGGTTTCTTGCGGTCGCCGATCCGCTTCCCGAGGTCGCTGAAGTCGATGATGTCGCTGGCCGGGCGAACGTACGGCTCGACCATGGAGTGGCGGCAACGGGTGTTGGGGCAGCGATAGATGTAGTCGCGCCGGTATTTACCGATACGCAGGCCATCGGTCTTGGTCCACGACTGGACGGCGTGCACGTCTTCACCGCAGTCGACGCAGGGAGCGAGCGGCCTGGGCTCCAGGTCGGGCTTGCGCATGGTCTTGAGGGTGAAGACCACGTACATCCGGTCACGCCACTGCGGGGCGCGCAGGTTGACGTCATCACCAACGTGGGCGCTGCTGACGCACACGATCTGGTACTGGTATCCGAGCAACTCCATGGCTTGGAGCCAGGTCGCGAACAGGATCCAGTCCAGGCCGAATTCGACGACGTTCTCGACGACGATGGCCTTGAACCGCTTCGCTTCAGCGGCTCGCACCACGCACCACGCGGTGACCCGGGTCGCCTCGAACGCATCCTTGGTCAAGGACTCCCATTCGTCGCGTTCCTCTTCGAGCAGGTCGAGGAGATCAAGTTGGTTGGTTTCCCGGGGCTTGCCGCCCGCGGGGCTGATCTCAGTGCAGATGACGGATGCCCACAGTCCATCGGCCTTGGGCAGCATGCGCATGGGGAAGCCGTCGCTGAGCGTCATGACGGCGTGCTCACAGTTGGGATGATTGGCGGCGTGCGTCTCGATCGCGAGCCGCCAGTGGTTGATGCCGAGCAACAGCTCGTGCCCGGCTTCGACAAGTCCGGTGCTACTGCCGCCCGCGCCACACAAAAGGTCAATCCAGGTGGCCATGCTGGTAGTTGTTCTCCAAGAGGTCTTGAATGCCCGGCCCCGCGACGCGGGGCCGGGCGACGGCCGAGATCAGTACGTGCGGAGGCCGCCGTGCGCCTGCGCACGGCGCAGGAAGGTGATCCAGTGCCCCCACATCGGGTCGCCCACGGGCATCTCGGCGATGACCACGCCCGGGTGGGCGCCATAGGCGGTGAGGGCAGCGGTGATCTCGGCGACGGTCACGAGAAAGCCGTCGTTGTATTCGAGCTTGTACCTGGGTATTCCGGTCGGCGCCGTCTCGGAGGCGTCCTTGACGGCCTGGTACGCGGCCCGGAACTCGGCGATTCGGTTCGCCGTGCTCTCGTCGTGTTTGATGCCGGGCCGGTGGTCCACGCCCGCCAGCCCGTAGGCGGACAGCTGGGGGTATGACGGGACGGGCAGCTCGACGAGCATCCCGAAGTTCTTCATCGTGTCGAGGGTGCGCGGCATCGCGGTGTAGGCGAACCGGAAGTAGTTCTGGTCCCCTTCAGCGGGCTTGCCGTCGGAGGTGTGGATGTAGATGTCGTATCCCACGGGGGTGTTCTCCAAGAGGTCTGCGGCTGCCCGGCCCGGAGTCGGGCCGGGCAGCGTGATCAGTGGTGGGCGGCGTGACGGTGGTGGACTTCGCCGTCGGGCATGCGGCGCGGGGCCCGGCTGCGGGCCTCCCAGCGGAGCTCTTCGATGACGATCACGGTGAGGCCGGCACCGACACCGAGGGCGAGCACGAGCAGCGCGTACAGGACGGTCACCGCGCCACCACCTCGTAGCGAGCCGGGCAGGGCTGAAGGAGCTGCATGCACGCGACGAACACCCCGTGGGCGTCGTTGGTCGCGAGTCCGTTGTCCAACGCGGCCTGGGCCCGGGCTCGTTCGGCGTCGTCCTGCGGGTGCGCGATGATGCAGGCGCAGCGGCGCTTGCCGGTCTCCTCCGCCGGATTCGGCGTTACCGCTTCGGCGCCCGCCATCAGACGATCACCTGCCCGGCGGACGCGAGGTAGAGGATGCCGACCTCATCGTCCAGCTCCCACACAGTGAGCGGCCAGTCCGTGCCGCCTTGCGCGTGGACGCACGTCCAGCCCTTCTCCACCATGGCGCGCACGGCGTTGCCGTACTCCTTGATGGCCGCGCCTTTGTCGGCGAGAGGGCCGTGGCGCAGCTTGGACAGCGGCTGGCGCTGCGCTGTCACGCCCCGAAGCCGGACGGAGACCAGATCGATGACGCGTGGCGCGAGGTGCCGCTCGGTGACGAAGGCCGTGATGGCCTGGATGAGCGGGACGACGTTGTTGCCGTGCTCCGACTGCTCTCCGCTGTCAGTGGAGTCGTAGAACACCTCGTCGATGTTCGGGTTGTCGTCGTGGAGGCGCTTGACCTGGAAGCCCTCCAGCGCGGCCGGGTCCATGGGCAGGTCCTCGACCGAGGAGATCCACAGATACGAGCCATCGGTGAGCTCGGCGGTGATGGCGAACATGTTCCCGGACTCGACGTTGGTCACGAGCGGGATGCGGCGCAGCGCGGTGATGACCGGCTCGTACGCGCTCCACAGAGCCAGCCACAGCGGGTCTTCGGTGTTGTTGTGTACGGGCATCGGGGCCAGCGGCGCCGGGTCGTTGCTCACAGTTCCTTCTCCAAGAGGTCGTGTGCCAGCCAACAGTACAGAGTTGGGATCTATCTCAGTGCAAAATTGATGCACATGGACGCGCTCACCACAGGCGGGTGACGAACACCAGGCGCGGGGCCTTGCGCCGTTCCTCTCGTGCCTGACGGGCGAGGGCGGTTGAAGCCTCCAGCTCATCGGCACGCTGGATAGCGACATCGGCGATGTCCAGCGCCTGGTGGGCGAGGTCCCGGGCTTGCATGAGCGCCCGGTGGTTCTCACGGTGGTCGAGGTGGATCTCTGCGCCGCCGACGTCGTCAAGGAGTTCGCCGACGACCTCGTCCCGCACGAGCTTGGCGCGCCCGAGCCCGCCGAGATGGCGCTCACAGTCGACCACGTCCTTGAGGTCGGCGATCTGGATGAGCATGTCGCCGACACCCTCGGGGTCCTGGCGGTAGAGGTCGGCGAGTCCGTGGATCTGCTCGCGGGCGGCAGCGCCGCTGTCGAGCACGAGCGCACCCTTGTGGCAGCGGCGAAGGATGGGCAGGTAGTTCATGTCGTCCTTCCGATCAAGAGGGGGCCTCTCCCCTTTCTGGTTCTATTCTATATGCATTGCCAGGGATGTCCATATTTCTGGTGCAATTTTCTTTCGGGGGGCTAAGTTTTTCGCTGACTGCCGCCCTTCCGTGCTCGTACGGCCTCGCGCACAGCTCTGCGCGCCTCTTCGGTCGCTTCCGGGTGCTCCTCGACCCGTCGGCGGCGCCTGGCGGCGTCCTCGCGCCACTCATCCCAGAAGCGCCCGTGCTCCCGGCGTTCCTCGTCCTTGGCCTCCTCCTGCTCCCTCTGGCGCCCCGCGCGCGGGTTGGTGCCGCAGCCACGGCAGGAGGCAGCGGGACGCCCCCGGTGCTTCGTGCAGCCCTTAAGCGGCTCCCCGCGTTCCGGGGCGGAGTCGTCCGGCGGAGCGGACGCGGGCTCCCCTGCGGCGTCAGCCGTGGGGGTAGGGGGGGAAGGAAGGACAGAGGAAGAACCAGGAAAGGAAGGGGTTCCATCGTTGGAACCCAGTGGGTTCCCCCCGTGAAACTCACCGGGTTCCACGGGTGGAACCCGGCTGTTCTGCCCGTCCGGGTTCCCCCCGTGGAACCCTGCCTCCTCACCCGGGTTCCCCGCGTGGAACCCAGCTTCGACCTGCGGCGATTCGACCTTCTCTCGGCGAGCGGCCTCGCGTTCTTCGACGTCCTGATAGGTCATCGCAGGCTTTGCGGGGGCCGAACGCGTGACTCCAGAGCGGGCCTTATTGGCGTTCTTCGGAGCAGCCTTGCGGGCCTCCAGGCGCTCCTTGAGCTCCGGCGTGGTCGGTGTGGGCGGTACCCCGAGGGGGAAGACCCGGTAGACCGCCGCACGTCCCGCCTTGCCGGTCTCCACGCGCTCGACAAGCCCTTTGGCTATCAGCTCCGTGACGATGGTGATGGCGCGCTTGTCGGTCACGCCGACCCATGCCGCGAGACGGGTGAGGCCGGGGCGTGCGAGGCGGGTCTCGTCGTCGGCACTGTCCGCGATCTTCATGAGGGCGAGTTTCTGGCTCTGGCTGAGCACGTCGGGCGGCAAGTAGGCCGCGGCAATCATCAGTTGGATGGACACGGTTCCCCTTGGGCGGTACAGGCACGGCGGCAGGACAGGGTGCCCCGCCCGGTCACTCCCGGGCGGGGCTGAGACTCATCGGAGTCGGGTCAGGCCGGCGCGATGTTGATGACCGCGGGCGTTTTCTTACCGGTCTTCCGCCGGGGGATCGCCAGTCCTGCGTCCTTGAGGTTCTTGACCATGCGGTTGACGTCCGGCGTCATCGGGACCGGGATTCCGGCGACCTCATGCAGGTCGACCATCGCCTCCACGTCGTCCTTCTCCTCGTCGTTGCCCCCGCCCCAGGAGAGCTTGTTGGGGCCGTAGATCCCCTCCGGGGAACGGTCGAGCTTCTTGCGCGCGAACTCCTTGATCCTTTTTCCCTCGCTGAAGAGCTTGTGTCCGTTCACGTAGTCGATGAGCGCCTGTTCGCGGTCAGCGTCGTTGCGGATGAGCGCCGTCTGCTCGGGCACGCCGGGAGCTGTCCCGGGCCAGCACAGGGAGCGGAACGGGCAGTAGTCGCAGATGGCGTCCAGCCCGGGGCCGTTGAAGTCTCGGGGCATCTCTTCGGGGTTGCTGGTCTCGCGCACACGTTCCACCCACCACTGGGCCTGGGCCGCGCGCTGCGGGTCGAAGTCGATCTCCTGGACATGCTCTGCGCCGGAGTCCCGGTTGATGAACCGGAAGCGAATACGACCGATGTTCAGTGGCCCCAGGCGGGACAGGTACCGCTGGCCGGGAACGTCCTCGAACCCGACTTCGAACAGCGCGCCCGCGTACAGATGGACCTGCCGCAGTTCGGCGGCCGTGGCACCGTAGCGGAGAACGCGGTCCCACAGATAGGTGGACTTGGTCTTCACGTCCTCCACGGTGAGGACGTCGGCGGGTATCGCCGGCCTGTGACGAGCGGGCAGGCGAGCGGCGGTCGCCGCGTCGAGCTGTACGACGTCGATATGCCCCCGGATCAAGTTGTCCTGGACGCTGCGTTCAACCAGCCATCTGTACTCGGTGCGCGCGGACTCAAGCAGCCCGTGGTGAATGAACGTTCCGAGGATCGCCGCACGCTTGTCGGGGTGATCGGTCGGTGTGGTGCCGTGCAGGATGAAGGCGGCGCGTCGGCCGCACACGGTGTCGGACGCGCCGAGCTGTGTCTGACGAGAGCGCGGGCGGCGGGCGTCCACGTCGTGTGCGGCATCCCAGATGGATGGTGCGATGCCGTCAACGGTGGCTACGGACATAGGGGAGTTCTCCAAGAGGTCAGCGTGGGCGGTCACTGCTCGGCGTCCGCGTCCTGCTCGTCGGCCTTGCGCTGGGCGGCGGCACGGAGCTTGTCGGCGTCGGACAGTGGGCCCTCCCCCATCTCCCGCCGGGGGCTGTCGAGTTCGGCGGCGCGCTGCTCGGCGGCGGCCCGGATGGTGAGGATTTCGTCGTGGCTCAGGCGGTTCACCGGATCTGGGACGGCCCGCCACAGCGCCTCAAGGAGCTTCTTGTCCGTCAGGCCGGCGATGCGGGCGAGCCAGGGCTGCACGAGATCGCCGACGAGCGCGGGCATGATGCGCGGCTGGGACTCGACTGAGCAGCCCAGCTTGTTGAAGACCAGGTCCTCGATGCTGAAGTCCCGCAGCGGCAGCGGCTTGTTCCGCTCGACGCGCATCCGCAGTGATCGGACCTTGATGACCTGCGGGTCGGCGTTGCGCTTCATGCGCACCCAGCACGACGAGTCGAAGCCAAGGTCTTTCTGGGCCGAGACCTTCCACTCGCTCTTGTTCTGGATCGGCTGGCCGTTGTCGTCCGTGGCGCTGACCTGCTTGCCGCGGGCCAGCACGATGGCGATGCCGGGCAGTGTGCGCAGCAGGTAGATGATCCTGTTCCACCGCTCCGTGGCGTCGTTCCACAGATTCCGGCCGATGTCGAATGCGGCGTCCGGGTCCTCCTGGAGCAGGGCGCGGTTCTTTCGCGTCCGACGACCTCGTTCGTAGGTCCAGTTGGTGAGCATCCGCCACAGGGCGGATCCCGAGTCGATGGTCAGGACGACGGGGGGCTCTCCGGCTGCCGCCGCGCGCCTGGCCTCGGCATGCACCGCCTCAACCTGTTCGAGAATGTCTCGGTAGGTGCCGTCGTGCTCGATGATCAGATAGTTGGCGCCCTCGATGGCCGCGTACTCGTCGGCCGATCCCTCGTCGAGGTCGATCCAGTACATCTGACCGATGCGGTCGCTGCTGGAGAACTGTGCCGCCGAGTAGGTCTTGCCCGCGCCCTCCTCGCCCTCGATGAGGAGGAGGGGCCAGGGGACGATCCCTGTCGGCTTGCGTGTTTTCAGTTGGACTGCGGGCGGCTTGTCGGTGCCCGCTGGTGCATTCACGATCTGGCTCCAAGAGGTCGTGGTCAGTCCGCGCGCAGAGCCCGGACTTCAAAGAGGGCTGACCACTCCGGGTGTTCGGCCAGCAGGAGCCGTACGTACCGGGAGCGGTAGTCGTTGTTCAGCGCGAACTCGTCGCCTCGGGTCGCCGCGCCGTACTGATAGCGCAGGAGCTCGAAGAGCATCCCGATGCCGATGCGGCCGAACCCCTTCTCCGCGCAGTCGGCGGTCATCCGGATCAGCGCCCTGAGAACCCAGGGGTTGAGCGCGTGGAACGCCTCGAATCGCTGCTGGATGGTCAGGCTGCCGACATCGGCGGGGTGGCGAACGGGCTGGATGGTGCCGAACAACGGCGGCTGTTCGATCAGCAAGGCTCCCCCTCAGAGATAGACCTGACACGCTGAAGTGTTGGAATCTATCTACGGATAGAGGGATTGTCGATCGACAACACCACCGATGCCCCCTCGGCGGCCCCCTGGATCGCTGCAAGATCCCCCCTTGAATGAGTGAAGCGCACCCCTTTGGGTGCGCTTCCATTCTATATGCATTTAAGGATTAGATCAAGAAGATCAAGCCTCTGACCTGGGGTTATTCAGCGATCTTGTTTGCCGCCTTGCCTCGCGGCACAATCCTGGATCCGGGCCCGTCGTAACTGCCGTCACGCAGGGCAGCCAAGACTTCCTCATCGATCACCCAGTCCACTCCACGCGCACCCGCCTGTAGCGCGGGTGCGTCGGCAACGACTGGCTCCAGGAACCAGATCGGTGATCCGGACAGGTTGTAGTCAGCGGGCCGGAACCGGCCCGTGCCCATGGCCTTCCGCAGGAGCGCGCCCGACGGAAGCTGGAACAGGGCCACCAACTCGGCCTGACCTACCAACGGGGGGAGTTGCTCAACGTCCCTCACCCAGTAGCCCGGGTCCTGCTCCTTGGTCAGCCGCTCAAGCTCCGTCTGATTGAGCTGCTTCGGGCGCGGGGTCGTCTCTCCGAAGCCCTTCACGAACTGGAGGAGCCAGTAAGGCGACCCGCTGATGATCTTGGCGTAGCGGTAGTCGAGGGTGTGGTCCCTGCTGATCCACTGGCTGACCTGGAGCCGCTTCACGTCGTACAGCGCGGCGAACTCAGCTCCGCCGGCCAGGTACGGCTTCCTTCCCGCTGGCGCCTTGTCCACTGCCACTCCATCGCCTCCAGCTCACGTCACGTCTGCATATAGATTGTAACCAACGTGGAAGCAGAGTCGGAACCCTCCAGAGAGGCGATAGGGTGGAGTCTCCAAGAGGTCGAAGACCCCCGTCGTGAGACGGGGGTCTTCTTCCATGCTGGGCTCTCGGGCTGCTCGACGTCACCTCATCGTGGGTCAGGTACGCGGCAGGGTGAGCGTCGTGTTCTCGTACTTCGGCGGACGTGCGTAGCCGAGCAGCCAGCCGAACCGAGGCGACAGGTGCTCCTCGGCGAGCCGGAAGACGCCGTAGTAGGAGAAGGTGGCCACCGGGGTCAAGGCTCCCGTGACGGCCGTGGTGTCGAGATCGAGTCCGTGGCGGAGGGCGACCGCGACGAGCCAGCCGACCGCGGCCGGGACTCCCGTACGCATCAGCGAGGCGTAGAGGTTCATGGGGATGTACTCCTTGAGCAGTCGAGTGGGATCAGGCGAAGAGACGGCGCCAGGTCTCCGGGCCGGGGTAGCCGTCGGCGTCGGAGCCGCTCCACTTCTGGGCGTGCTGGAAGTCGACGACGTTGAGGCGGTCCGCCTCACCCCAGTCGCGGGACGGGCCGACGCGGTAGTGCTTGCCGTAGCCCTTGCGCACGAGCTGCTGGCCCAGCAGGAGGACCGAGGCGTTCGACTTGCCGGGTCCGAAGGCTCTTCGGCCGGGGAACGCCGGCGGGCCCGGCTTGGGCGGCGTCGACGTCGTGGTCGGCCACTTCGGCATCGGGCCCGGGTCCGTGTGCGTGTTCTCGGGCGTCTGGCCGTGGCCGTAGTGCCCACCTTCCGTCTCCCAGATGTGCTCGCTTCGGTTCGCCTTCCAGGTCGGGGCGCCCATCGGCCAGACGTCCGGCACCCCCCAACTCCGCGCCCAGGCCAGGACCTTGTCGAGGCCTTTGGCCGGGGTGTCCCGGACGGTCGCGTACGACTTCCCGTTCACGCGGCAGTACGGGAAGAACAGCGTTTCGACTTGGAGACACACCTTCCCGGTGCGATTGGTTCGGGTGCCGCCGGTGGCGTCGGCGACCGACTTGGACCGGCTGTTCGCCGGATAGAACTGGGCAGTCCTGCCCGTGAAGGGATCCCAGAGCAGATGCGGCGCGACTCCCTGGCCGCCGCCGGTGAAGTACTGAACGAGCTTGTCGAACGCCACGAGATCGGCGGGCTTGGCCGCCGTGGTGTTCTTGTCCCACGTGATGTGCCAGATGACGCGTGGGTCGTACTGCGTGTCGGTGGGTGCGGTGTCGCTGAGCGGGTGCCGCTCAGCTCCAGGCAGCCAGAGATCAGGCATGGCGCGTTCCTTGTTCTCCCCCGCGCCTGCTGTTTTGAGCCTACAGTCCGAGCTTGCCGGTCACGATCGCGACGATCACTCCCACCACGACCGGCGCCACGAGGGCGGTGAGAGCCAACCGCCTTACGCCGCGGGCCTCTTGGCGCTCCGTCTCGCGCTCGCGCTGTATCTGGGCGATGTCGTCCTCGACGGCCTTGATCCGTACCTCGTCAGTCCGCCTGTCGGCGTCGTACTGGATCTTCGTCACCATCTCGGCGAGCCGCGCACTGAAGGCAGCGAAGTCGGCGCGCAGGTCGTCGCGCATCTGCTGCATGGCCCGCAGCAGTTCCCACGGCGTGGGGTCCTGTCCCGGCGGCGCGCTCACGGTGCTCCCTTCGGCAGCCCCGCGCCGCTGAAGATCAGTCTATGAGTCTTTTCCCTTGCGCTTGCATCAGTCCTACTGGGATTCCTCGGAACCGTCCTCGCTCGCTCCAGCGACTCTGCCGCCGACGAACGCCACGCTCAGCGCGAGCGCGGCTACACCGGTGGCCGCCACCAGCTTCATCCCCGCCCCCTGGAACTGCTTGCTCTCGCTGTCCTTCTCGGATACCCGCCCCACGTTTCGTTCGAGGCGGTCGTGGAGGGACTCCCGCTGTGCCTCGCTGAGGTCGTCCCGACCAAGGTCGGCCTGCAGAGCGTCCCGCTGGTCCTGTGCAGCCTTGTAGAAGTGGTTCTGACTGTTCTCGTTGGCTGCGAGAGTGGACCTGTGGGCCTCTGCGACTGCATCCATGTTGGCCTTGCCCAGGTCCTTGAAGGCAGGGAACTGCTCGATGAGCTTGAGCCGCGCCTCGGTGGCCATCTCGGGCATCGCTGCCGCGAACTTGAGCACCTTGTCCTTGGACAGGTTCCGCCAGTTCGGGATACCCAACTTCCGCTTGATCGCTGATTCGTTCACGTCGCCCATTCCCTGACTCCGCTCGTCGTTCCGTGAGGCATCCCGGATAGTAGCGGTGCCCACCGACAAGCCGTGGACCGTGTCGGTTGAGCTGTGCGATCACTTGGAACCGCTGCTACCGCAGCGCCAGCGGCACTTCCGCAATCCGGATCGCCGGCCGTGGCCGGACCGGGATGTGCTGTTTGGAATCTTGTACTTGCTGCACCTTGGGATCCGGCGGGAGTGTCTGCCGTGCGGACCCCGGTACAGCTCCGGGCATGACGTGGTGGCGCCGACAGCGCGTGTCGTAGCCAGCACCCCTGACGCTCCCTCAACTCGTACGAAAGAGGGTCCCTCAGATGACGTAGGCGCGGTCCCATTTCTTGAACCGCTGTTGCACCTCGATGCTGCCTGACCTGGGAAATTCGCATACGTCCACCCAAACGGGTGAGTGGTGCGAAAGAACACAAATCCCCAGTTCGCCTGGGACTTTCGACCGTGAGTAGGCCAAGATCCTGCTGACGACAAGCCCTCGCCGCAGTGGTGGGGCGATCCGGGCGGACGCCGAGTCCTGCCGCCGCCCGGATGACCGGTCGACAGAAGTGGATCGGCAGGAGTGGAGGACCCAGGCACGACGGGTCGCCGGGACGGTCACGCCATGACCGGGTCGAGCAGCCCTTGGGGTGAAGCCGCGTCAGCGGCCGGGCAACTTCGCCAGCCCGAATCCGACAGGTCATCCTTCACAGGCGGCTGACGCGAAGGTGCAGCCGTCATGTCAACGACTCAAAACAACCCCCAGCCCTCTGGAACCAGCTCCAACGGGGACGGGGGTGATGGGTCCAAGATCCGCAAATTTGAAGCCGCAGTCATTGTCCTTGTGGGGATCATCGGTGGTTTCACCGCGGCGACCGGGCGACGGATCATGGACCATGTCTCGTATTTCGAGGCGATTTACTCAGGCTGCCTAGCAGCCGTCGGCCTGTGTGGCTTCATCATCCTGATGTTGAGGTTCATCCGGGGACAGTCCTGACCCGGTAGCACAGCAGGAGGGGCCTTGGCATCTAACCAAGGCCCCTTTCCTGGGCTCTCCTTGTTACGAGCCAATAGCACTGACTTCAAGTGGTTAGGCGTGATTCAGGAAATCGCGGGCGTTACTTGAGAGCGGGACATTCTGAGTTGTCATGATCGGGCTAGTCAGGTAATCGCCTGGCCGATGTAGTCGTCGGCCGAGCCGCAGTCCTCTACCAGCAGATAGGCGACGTTGCTGCTGCTGGCGGCTAGCGTCCACGTCTGTGCGACACCGCCTTGAGTTCCGGTCCAGCACAGTGCCGCTGTGACGTCGCTGCCGGTTGTGTTGGTCAGGATGGTCTGGACGGAAACGGCTGCGTTCGCTGTGGATGCTTGCAGATTATTGATCCGTATCTGGTCCTTGTAAATCGTTCCGGACACGGTGTTCTTGCGGATTCGGTATAGCGCGTAACTGTCGCTGGCCGCACTGTGCAGCGCCCAGAGGGAGACACGGTAGGCGCGGCCGGTCTTGAACGTGATGCTGCCGGTGGTGATCAGGGCCGTCTCCGTACTGGAGAAGGTGACGTTCGCGGTCAGAAGCTTCTGAGCGACGAATCCGCGACCCTGGGATTTGCCGTAGACGCTGAGGTCTCGGTCGATCGCGAATCCGCTGGATGTGAGCTTGGCAGTGGACTGGGCCGACCCGGACGGCGCGTCGCGGACGTGCAGCTCGATGGACGATCCAGCGGCCGATGTATCGGCGCCGTACCCGTTGATGTAGGCAACTCCGTTGCCGCTCAGATCGTTTGCGTAGAGGTTGAAGACTCCTCCCGAATAGCCCGGCACGTGGCTTTGCAGGAACACCCCTGTTTCCTGGCTCGAACCAGTCACCTTCGGGGCACTGAGCGAAACGCTCGGAACTTCGTAGGTACCGGAGGAATCTGAGGCGTACCCGATGGCGGTATTGAGTTCTGCCGGTGCTGACTCATCGGCGCTGCCGGAATAGAACTCAATCGATCCGGTCTCCGGATTGGTGTTTCCGGGACTGATGACAACTCGCTGTCCGCTCGCAGCGGTTTGAAGGGTGCTGCCGGTGAGAACGGCTCCGTTGATCGTCTTGCCATTGATGGCGTCGGCGTCGAGCTTGTCCGCCGTGATTGCCCCGGCCTTGACATGGGTCGCTTCGATCGCGCCCGCCGAGATCTTCGTTGCCGTCACGGCGTTGGCCGCGATCTTGTCCGCAGTGACGGAGAGCGCGTTCAGCTTGTCCGTCGTGATGGACAGCGCCGCGATCTTCTCGGCCGTGATGACCAAGGCCGCGATCTTCTCGGCGGTCACCGCTCCCGCGAGGATCTTGGTCGCGGTGACCGCGCCGTCGGCGATCTGCACGCCCGGGACCACCGGACGGACGACTGCGTTGTCCCACAGCACGGCTCCGGCGGTCGACTGGTACGTCTCCACCCAGACCGTGGCCGCGGTGGTGTTCGCCGGCGCCGTGACCGTGGCGGCAAGCCGTTGCCACGACCCGCGGGCCGGGACGTCCACCTGGGCGACGCCGAAGCCGACGGTCGCGCCGGCACCGTCCTGCCACCGGGCGTAGAACTTGAGCGCGCCTCCCGCCCAGTCGGCGGACGCGTTGGCGTCGATGGCTAGGTAGAGCTGCTCTCCGCTCAGGATCGGCATCGACGTGAGGTTCAGGGCCCGTGTCGTGGCGGCCGCCGCCGTGGCGTCGACCCGGAGTGCCTTCGCCGAGCCGTTGCCGCCAGAGACGACGGACCACACGGTCGTGGCGATCGCCGCGGTGTAGGCACCCTCGAACGAAGGGTCGCTGAGCACGTTCGTACCGCCCGCGACGACCAGTTTGTCCGTGGAGATCGAGGCCGCCGCGATCTCGGCCGCCGTGACTGAATTCGCGGCGATCTCGCGGCCCGTGATGGCATCGGCCGCGATCTTCCCGGCGATCACCGAGTCGGCTGCGAGCGCGGCGGCGGTTACCGAACCGCTCACGAGGTTGGTTGCGTCGACGATCCCCGTCTTCAACGCCTCGATGGCAACGGCGTCGACCTGCATGACGGCCGGGGAGCCCGAGACGCCCATTGAGCTGTAGTTCAGCCACAAGTAGGGGGTGATGAACCGGACGGCGTCGTGTACGGCGCCGGGCGAGCGCGGGTCGTTGTTGGGACCGGCGGAGCCCGTGGTCGCGCGGTCCTTCAGGTAGCCGACGACCGTGACCCAGCCGTCCGTGGTCGGCAGCGATCGATACGACGCCGCGATGTAGTAGTGGCTGTTCGGGGTGTTCCCCCCGGCGCGGTTGACCAGGGTGGTCTGGTCTGCGCCCACGCCGAGCACGCCGACGTAGAACGCGTCAGGGCCGGCGGCGAGTTGGGCTGTAGCCCTGATCCGGGCGCTGATCCGGTACAGGACACCGGGCTCGTACGGGACGAGGGTCGTGCCACGAAGCCGGATGAAGCCGCGCGCCTCCCCGATGTTTCGACCAGTGGGAGTGTCCGGTACGCCGGTGAGGTGCGCCCATGTGGCGCCGCTGCCCTGGTCGGTGGTCTGCCAGGCGGCGGCCTCGCCCATCGTGTCGACGAGGCGCTGGCTGGTGGCGTCCGCGAGCGCGCCGCCGAGCGAGCTGAGGGTGATCGCGCCGCTCGCGACCTTGCCCAGGGTCACGGAATTGGCGGCGAGCTTCTCGGCGAGCACCGCGCCGTCGGCGAGCGCGGTGGAGTTAACTGCTCCGAGGTCGAGCGCGGCTTCGGTGACCGCGCCGCGGGCTAGCTTATTTTCGTCGATGATCGCGTTGACCAGGTCATCGGGGACGGCCTTGCGGGCTTGGCCCTGCACAGCGGTCGAGGGCTCTCCGGCCGTACCGGAGGTGTTGACCGCGATCAGTCGCACCCACACCGGGGCGTAGGTGTCAGTGGCGAGGGTGAAGCATCCGCCAACAGCCGTGTGGAAGACGGCTACAGGGCTGCTGGTGTCCGGTTCGGTGTCGGCGGTCGCCGACAGGTGGACCTGGACTTCAGCCAGATCGAGCGGAGCAGTCTCGGCGTCCGTCCACGTTCCGGGCCAGGTGACCGTAAGCCCGGACAACGCGGACTCCACCACAGGCGACCTGGGAGTGGGGGGCGGCGGTCCGTTGTGGGCGACGAAACCGACGGTGCCGTCGTCCTGGAGACCCATGCTGCCGCGCAGGGCGCCGTCCTGGTCGTAGACCTCGATCGCTCCGTCCTCGATCGACGAGTACGCCATGCGGGCGGTGCGAGTGGTACGGGTCAGCTGCCGTTCCAGGACTGCGACGCGGGCGGCCAGGCGGGCGATGTCGCTGCTCATGCGTGCCTCCCCCGTAGGTGAAGCGGTCCGCGCGCTGGAGCTGGATGACGGCCTGCTCCTGGTCCTCGCCGGAGGCGGGTCGGATCTGCCAGCCGACGATGCGGCACCAGGCATCGAAGTCCGTCCACTGGTCGTGGACCCGGGCCCGTACGTCGTCACCGATTTGCCAGGACCCGAAACGGGCCGAGGGGTGATCGCGGACGGTGATCTCGGTGACCTCGCCGATGACCTGGCGGGAGATGCGTTCCGTGCGGGCGCGGGCAGCCAGCCGGTCGTTCGCCTTTTCTTCCGGCACCTCGAGTAGGTGCTCCAAGCGCAGTCGTCCGTCGCGCACGGCGTCCACGGCGCGGCGCCGGTTGCGGCCCTCGCCGGCGCCGAGGGCGATGACAACCTGGGCGAGGTTGTCGGCGTCGTACTCGACAGGTACGGACTTGACGATGTTCACGCCGGACTCGAAGTGGATGTCTGTGCGGCGGCGGCCGAGGCGGGGCCAGCCGATGCGGATGCGGCCTCGCGGGGTTCCGTTCTGCCAGGCGGCCTCCTCAGTCCACTCGGGGCCGCCTTCGACGGCGACCATGTCCTCGATTACGTCGCCGAGCGAGGGGGTGTCCCACCAGTCGATCCGGTAGGGGTCTTCCGGGGTGCCGACGGTGGCCTTGGAGGTGGTGGCGTCGACCTGGATGCCGAGCTGGCCGTCCGGCTGTTCTTGGCAGTACGCCCACACGTCGCGGATGACCTCGCACGGGTCGGCGTAGGTGTAGGGGCCGCGTCCGTTGAGCTGACCGTGGAGGTCGTAGCGCCGGTATGGGTAGGAGCCCCAGCCGGAGGCCTCGATGTTCAGCTGCTGGCCCTCAGGGTCAGCTCGCCAGATCAGGCCGCCCCATAGCAGCCGCCCGTCACGCTCCGCGTAGATCTTGGTGTTGCCGGGATCGAGCTGGGAGCGGACCAGGTGAGCCAGGCGAGGTTCTACGGCTCCGGCGAGGCTTCCGGTCGCGGACAGTGCGGGCCCGAACTCGACGCCGGTCAGCGGCAGATCCCAGGCCAGGACCTTGTTGGTCAGCGCGTCGGTGGTGAGATAGCGGTACGACGGCGACGCCATAGGGCGCGTCCTTACTCTCCCCCGCGCCGGATGGGCTTGTGGTGGTGCGCGTCGTGTTAGAGGACGCCTTCGGAAAATTCGACGTCGGCGATGATCGATGTCGAACTGTCGACGGACAGGTCACCGGTCTCGGCCTTGGACATGTAGGTCTGCAGCGACAGCGTCTGGGTGGTGCCTCGCTGCGCCGCGCTGATGGTGATGTTGTCGGCGATGACAACGGTTTGTCGGCGGACGACGAAGCCCTGGTTGTCGTCGATGATCGTGTTCTCGCCGAGGTCGGAGCCGAGCTTCGTCTGCATGGCGGCGAATACATTGGCTCGGGCCATCCGGAGCCCGGCGATGGTGACGACGGCCTTGGCCGAAACAGCCCAGACGGGGATCGGGACCGACCAGCTCGCCGCGCTCGGCCAGTTGTGCCACTTGTTGTCCTGATACTTCAACTCACTCAGGGCGGACGGGTAGGCGGTGTAGAGCTTCCGATCGCGTCGCGGGTTCGCGATCTTCCGCAGGTCCGTGATCATGCTGTTGGTGATCGTGGCCGTGTTCGCCGGGAGGCTGAGTCGGGCCAGCGGGATCGCGGTCATGCCGGAGGGCACCGTCTTCGTCGAAGCGGAGACGCCGGACACCACGTGGAAGTAGCCGATGTCGTCGGCGGCCGGGTTCCGGTTTCCTTCGTACTCCGGGTCCTCGACTCGCAGGCAGATCAGGTCTGATCGAGCCGAGGAGCCTGTGGGCGCGATCGGCACGATGGCGTCGCCCACGTTGTACTGGGTATAGGAGCCCTGACCCCAGGCCGCTCCTCCCACCACGGCCGAGCCGTCGCCAACCCGCACGCCGGCGCCGGGGGTGGCCCACTCTCTGACCTTCAGGTCGTTTCCCTCGGTCACGCCCGAGTTCCCGGACGCGAGGTCGCGGATCATCATCCGGAAGGCGCGCGCGGGGTGGGTGCCGCCATGGGTCAGCATGGGCGGCTGAATCAGTGCCATCTGGTGGTGGTCTCCTTATAGGGCTGTGTAGGCGTCGCGCCACGACACCGTGAGACGAGTGGAGTTGGTGTAGTCCGCGCCGGTCCACCGGACTTCGCTGGTCCGAAGGGGCGGGATCTGAAAGAGGTCCAGTCGGGATGTGGCGGACAGGGCGTACGCGGCGTTGCCGCCGTTGCGCAGCACCCAGCGCGTCCCGGGACGGGTGTCGATCTGAAGGACGTCGCGCTCGCCCAGCGTCAGCGCGAGGTCGAGGACACGGCCGGTCTCCGTGATCCAGATGCGGGGATTCACGACCGGGCCCCTGATCCTCAAGGAGGGCCAGGCAGCCATGTCACCGGAGTTGGTGACCCAGCCGGGCCGCTCCTGAGGATTTGCCACGCCGGTGGTGATCGGTGCGGTTACCGGAGCGGTGAAGCCTTCCGCGTCGGAGTCGCGGGCGAGGGGTAGCGTGGTCTGCTGCTCGGTGTCGTCGTGCCACTCGGGGGCGGTCGCGGTGAACTCCAAGGTGATCGGGATCCAGCCGTAGATGGCCTGCGCCATGGACACGGCCTCGACTCGGCGGACCCTGCCGTAGAGCCGCTTGGTGTTGGTCCGGCCCGGCCACCACAGCCGCAGGGTCTGCACAGCGCCCGCGCTCTTCCGGGTCGCCGGGTCAGCGGCGGCCTGGTCGAGTGCGGCGAGCGCGTCGACGGCAGCCTGCGGCTCGCCCGGGGTGCGGATGCCGGCCTCAATCGTCACCGTGCGAGGGCTGTAGTAGTCGACCCCGGGGAACGAGCCATCGTCGGTAGGCAGCTCGACGTCTTGGGCACGAACTTCGGGTGTCCCCAGCCCCGTAATGTCGCTGACCGGGTACGGCGTGCCGGGGCCCATGAGGACGCCCGCGAAGTCCACTTGCCACTGCTGGGTGATCGTCGCCATCAGATTCGGCCTCCTCGCTGGGCGTTCCTCAGCCGCCGCATGATCTCTATGCCGACCCGGTCAGCTGCCTTGGCGTCGGCACCGCCGTTGACGGTCACGGGCATGGATCCGACGAGGGCGGCGGGCCGCTCGTCGCGGACGACGACGACTTGGACCGGGGTGGGCCGAGCGTCGACGAGTCGTACGAGCCCGCCGCTGTCACCCCCGTGGGTGAGCTGGTAGCCGAACCTGCTCGCCACGTCCGCCAGGACGGCGGTCGCCGATCGCCGCTTGTTCACGCCGAGCGGCAGATACGCCTCTCCACCGGTGGAGGGCTCGGCGAATCGGATGATCCCGTTGTCGGTCGCGTACAGGCCGGCGCGGATACCGCCGTCCTCGTAGGCGAGTTGTTTGTTGGCCTTGTCCAGGTCGGAAAGGAAGCGCGTGGCCTTCTTGCCAAGGGCGTCCTTGATGCGGGTCCGGCCGAGTGTGGCGATGTCGATGATTCGGTCCTCATCGAGATGGGTCTTCTCCGCGACGTCGTGGATACCGGTCTTGCTGGAGGTGATTGCGGAGATGATCGCCACGAGGTCCGGGAGGTCATCGTCGGGGATGGCCTTCGAGGCGGCCTTGGCCTGGGTGTTGGCATTCTTGGCCTTGCTCGGGGATTTTGCGGCTTCGGCGGCGATGTCCTCCGCGTCCTTGTCTCCCTGCTCCGCGAGCATCGTCGCCAGGTCTCCGTAGCCCATGGCCGCCAGCTTGGAGAGGTTCTTCTCGAACGCGGCCTGGTCCTTGACGGCCTGCTTCAGCTGGGCGGTGTAGTCGGACAGCGTGGCTCGTACGACCACGCCCAGCTTCTCCAGGTCCTTGGTCATCTCCTTGACGTACTTGGAGCTGCCGGTCGCCATCTTGTGCGTGAGCTCGACGCCGTCCTCGCCCATGGCCTCGAGGGCGTCCGCAACGTCCTGGCCAGCGCGCCGGGCGACGGTGCCCAGGTCCCTGCGCCACCGCTGGGCGCGCTTCACCGCCTTGTCGAGGTTCTTCTCGAAGAGCTTGAGGTCGAAGACCTCGGTCTCCTTGCCGCCCTTCTTCACGGTGCGCATGGAGTCCGAGCGGACAGACGAGACGGAGATCAGCTCCGTCGAGCCGGAGGGGCTGTAGGACCAGCCGGTCAGCCCTCCGTCGGCGTGCCATTCGACGCCTTTGCCTCCCAGACGTCGTACGACTTCCTCGGTGATGGCGCGGGAGCGGGCGCGCTTGTTGTGGGCCAGGGGTACATAGGCCTCCCCACCTGTGGCTTCCTCCGCCCATACCCGCCAGGTTCCGGCCTTCGCGATCTGCGCCATGTGGTCTTCTCGCCTGGCGGTGACACCTCCGTCTGCGAAGAACGACAGGATGCCTCCGTCCTTCCACTGCGGCTTGTTCGCCCACGGCAGGTCGGTGCCGGGCGCCACGCGCGGAATCACGGAGACCGACACGGGAGCCGGAGGGGTCACAGAGATCGCGATGCTCTTGGAGCCGGGGATGTTGGTGACGCTGATGCCGATGGCGTCCAGCTGTGTCTGCACCGCGGCCATGTCGCCCGACAGGAGTGCGGAGGTGAGCGCGCTCGCTGCTTCCGTGCCCTTGGACTGTGCCACCTGCCGGATCAGGTCGAGGGCGCCTGACCATTCGGCGTTCGCGTCCTTCCCGGCCTGGGAGAAGGCGGACACGACGTTCGCCAAGTCGGGCGCAGTGATCGGTACGTGGGCTCCCCAGATGCTCTTGAGGGAGTCCATTGCCCGCTCCACGTCGCCGGACAGCAACGCGTCCTGAAACGCGCCGGCGGCATCCTTCCCCTTCCTCTTGGCGACCTCTGCGAGAAGGCCCATGCCACGGTCGAATTCGCTGCGCGCGTCGCCGACGGACTTCTTTACGGCCTTGCGCAGGTCGACCATGGCCATCTGCTCGGTGACCTTCTGGAAGGCGGCCGGGTCGTTCCGCTCCGATGCCTTGGCCCAGGCGCGGCCGATCTCTTTGCCGTACTTCGCGGTGATCTCGGCGGTCTTCTGCAGGCCGAGCCGGTACGCCTCGGTGGACCGTTCCGCGTCCTCGGTCACGATGTCGCGCAGTTCGTCGGCGACCTTCGTCTTGCCCTTCTTCAGCTGCCCGATGAGTTCGTTGAGCATCGGTGCTGCGTCCACGCCGAGCTCCGCGAAGTGATCGGCGAGGTCGTCGTAGCCGAACACCGCGAGCTCGGACAGGTTTCCCTGGAAGTCGCGTTGCGCCTGAAGCTGTTTGTACAGCTCCTTCATGTAGTCGGACAGCTTCACCTTGGCGGTGTCGGCGTCCTTTCCAGCTTTGCGCATCGCCTCGCCCGCGGCGGCCTGTGCGTCCCTGAAGGCTCGGGACGGGTCGACGGCGGCACCCACGGCCTCGGCGAGTGCCCTCATCTCGTCGGTGATTTCAGGTGCACCGGTGCGGTCGATGTCCGCGAGGGAGAACAGGTCGAAGATGCCGCCGCTGGACTTGGCCTGCTGTTTGATCTTCGCTTCGACGATCGCCTTCTGCTGGGCGATCTCGGCTTCCTTCTTGACTGCCTCGGACCACATCTTGTGGCGCTCTTTGAGGGTCTTCTCCGCTTTGGCGTACTGGGTGATGCTCTCGTAATCGCCAGATACCTCACCGGCTTTGGCCTTGCCGGCGTACTCGTAGGCGTCCTGCTGAAGGCGGCTCTGGAGGATGGCGAGCTTCGCCCCGCCGGAGGTGATCGCGTCGATGGCCTCCGTCGTGCCGATGCCGACCTTCTCAAGGTCCTTCAGTGCACCGTCAGCGGTGAGCTGGTCGTACAGCTTGTTGATGCTGGCGCCGGTCGTCGTCTCCTCGCGTTCCTGCTGCAAGGCTTGGACCAGCTCGTTGGTGGCGTCCTTCGCCTTCTGCTTGGAGGCGGTGTAGGCGGCGTATCCGGCGATGCCGAGGGTGAGGACGGCGGCGAGGCCGGTGACCGCGAGGCTGGTGCCGGCCAGCACGGCGGGCATCACAGCGCCTCCGGCCTGGGTGGCGGCCAGGGCGGTACGGAACGCGGCGATCTGTACGGTGACCTTCGTGTAGGCAGCTCGGAGCAGGAGCAGTCCCGCAACGGACGCGGCGACCATCGCGATGACGGACTTCATCGGTCCGGGCAGGTCCTCGATGGTGCCGACGAAGGTACGGACGGCGGATCCGACGGTCATCAGTACCGGCAGCAGGGCTCGGCCGACATCGATGGCCAGGGCGCGGGCCTGGTTAGAGGCCAGCTGCCACTGGCCGGTGACGGTGCCGGTCTGGAGGGTGTACGCCTTCTGCGTGGCTTCGGCGCGCGCCACTTCGTTGGCAATGCCCGCGTAGGTATTGGCGTAGTTCTGTCCCCCGGCGGAGGCCAAGGCAAGAGCGGCACGTGTGGCGCGGATGTCCTTCCACATGTTCGAGATGCCCTCGGCGGTGTTTCCCGCCGCCCCGTTGAGCTTGTTGACGACCACATACAGGCCGTCCTGTTCGACGGCGGAGGCGGCCGACTCGTAGCCCAGGTCCTTGACGGCCTGTTTGAGGTCCTGCGTCGGCTTCATGACGCGGGTGAGGAGCATGTTCAGCGCGGTCACGGCTTCGGCCGCTGGGATGCCGGTGAGGGTGATCGCGGCGAGCGCGGCACTCATGTCGTCGAACTCGACGCCGGCCGCCGCAGCCATCGGTACGACGTCGCCGAGCTGCTGCGCGAGTTCCTCGAAGGAGATGACGCCGTAGTTGACGGTCTGGAACATCACGTCCATGACGTCGCTGGCGTCGGACGCCGACAATCCGTACGCGTTCAGCACTCCGAGCAGCGCGCGCGCTGAGGTCTCCGACGTGGTCAGGCCCGCTGCCGCACCCTGAGCCGCGACCTCGAGGATCTGCATGGCGTCCGCGCCGTCGAAGCCGGACGAGACGATCTGATAGAGGCCGTCGGCGAGCTGGTCGGCGGTCTGCGGCAGGCGGGTCGACAGCTCGACGATCTGATCGGTGAAGGCTCCGACGTTCTCGGACGTGATCTGTTGCGAGATCGTCAGCACGTTGGCCATTGCCCGCTCCAGCGAAATCGCCTGAGCCACTCCGACGCCGAGTGCGGCACCGATGAGCAGACCGTTCTTGGCGGTCCGCGCAGCCTGGGCGGTCCGTGCGGCGGCCAACTGCGCCTCAGCCCGAGCGACTTGCTGTGCCTGTCGCTGCGCGTTGCGTGCGGCCGTGGTCTGTGCCTCGTCCCGCATCCGCACTGCGGACACAGCACGCGCCTCGGCCGATGCGGCGAGACCGGTGGCGCGCGTCGCCGTAGCCTGGGCCGCCGCCGACCGCCGCTGCGCTTCGGCATGCTCCTGGGCGGCGCGGGCGGCGGCCGACTGAGCGGCAGCGGCGGTGCGCGCGGCAGCTGCGGCCCCGGCACCAGCAGTGGCCTGTGCACGCGCGTTCATCGTCTGTGCCAGGGCCTGGGCCCGTGCGGCTCGCGCTCCTGTCGCCGCCACGGCGGCCTGTTCCGCTGCCGCGCGGCGGGCCGCTGTCGCTGCCACCGCTTGTGCACGGCCCGCGCGTTCCTGGAGCGCGGTGGTCCGTTGCACAGCTTGAGCCACCTGCGCCTGCGAGCGAACCATCTGCGCCGACGCGGCAGCTTGAGCTCGGGCCAGATTGTCGCTGGCCACACGTACCTGGTTCAGTCGCGTCGCCGTTGCGTCCAATTGGCCATCAAAGGCACGAAGTTGCGTCGCTCCCTGCCGTAGACCGGTGGATAGCCCACCGGTTGACGCGAGCAGGTTGACGTACAGGGTGTAGGCACCAGCCACGTCAGGATGCCTCTCTGGGCCTCAGCCCGATCTTGAGCCCCCGCGCATCTGGTCCATCAGGAATGTGCTCGCGCTCCATCTCGATGACCTCGCAACCCACACAGCGGTAGGGCTCGGCCACGTACGCGAAGCGGTCGCCGCCCTGGCTCTCGTCCCACTCCGCAGCACGTGTCCCGCAGGTCTCGCAGACACTGCGCTGGTACGCGAGATAGGCCACCGCCTTCGCCCGGTCCAAAGCCGTCCACCGGCCGTCCCCCGCACCCGTGAATTGCGAGTGCGGGAGTCCGTAGGCGTGGCACAGCTCCATCTCGGCCCTGAACTGGGCGTCGGCGATCAGCCTTTTCCCAGGTCGGCCCTCATGGTCTGGTTGACCAGCAGCGCGGCCGTGAACAGGGCCTTGGCGTCTGCATCCGACCAGCTGTCGAGGAGTTCCTGCGCCTCTGCCTCGCTCATGCCGTCCACCGAGGAGGCCGAGACGAGAGCGGCGGGGAAGGTCTCGACGTTGTACTCATGGCCGAGATCCGCCTGCTCCTCCGTGGGGGCGTGCTCGCGAAGTAGCTGCTCCCAGGCGGGGCGAGGCAGAGCCCGGAAGGTGAGTGTGAGGGTCCCGGCTGCAAGGGCTCGCCGGGCCTCGTCCAGCGCGGCCTGGGCGGCCAGCACTTCCGGCTGAGCGAGCGCCCAGCTCTCACGCTCGTCGGCTGGTACCTCCATCTCGGAGGCTCGGCCAACGGCGCTGGTGCGTGCCTTGGCCATGTCGAGCGCCGCATCGGTCACGCGCTGCTTCAGGTCCTGGTCGTCGAGGAAGGACACGGCGCGCTCGGGAAGTCGACGGGCCCGCAGACGGGCCATCTTGGCCGCCCAGTGGGGATCGCGGGCGACGGCATCGGCCGGCGGTTCAACGAAGGTCGTAGTCATGCAGCACCCCCCGCCGATCAGGCCACGGCCGGGACGGCTACGTCCTGGACGGGCTTGCCGGTCACGTTGAAGCTGACCTTGAACTTCGCCGGCTCGGAGGCGGTCGTGTACGTGCTCGACCGGGAGCCGACGCGCACCGGGAAGATGTCCATGGACTGCGACGCCGGGATGTCGCCCTTGCGGAGGATGACCACGTAGCCCTCGGTCCCCTTGGCGAGGAGCGTCTCCAGGGCGTTGTCGACCTTGTCCTCGTAGAAGGTGAGGCTGCTGTTGTCGGCCTTGTCCTCACCGGGGATGTTGCCGGTGAACTCGGTCGCCAAGTCCGGAGTGTCGATGGGGGTGTTCTCGACGGCGAAGCCCTCGATGTCGCTGATGGCCGGGGACAGGTCGGTCCCGTTGGTGCCGCCGAGCTCCGGACGGATCGGGATCAGTTCCTTCGAGACGATGTCCTTCAGGAAGAAGAACTTCGTGGTGCCGCGACGGGTGAACCGCTGCTGTGACACTGATTCTCGCTCTCCGGGAACCGGTATTCCGGAGCGCGCACACGCCGGGCCGGTCCCCATGAAGGGGGAATCGGCCCGTGCCGGGTGGCCGGGCGTCCGCGAGATGCCTCCGCGGTGAGGTAGCTGGAACGTCAGGACCCGAGAGTGGTCACAGTGAGGACGTACCGCTGCACATAACTGTATACGCCACCGCTGACAGACATCCCTTCCTCCTTGTCCAGCTCACGGTCGATCACGAGGTAGCCGGTGATGGTGATGGTGTTGACGTAGGTCCCGTTCAAACGCGCGAGGAGCGCGGTGCGGACCTTGTCTGCCATCCACTCGACCTGTTCGGCGGTTGAGGCGACCGAGGTGACCTGGACGAGCACGCGGGCGTCAGCGTCACCGTCACCGTAGGGCGGGCCACTCGTAGTCACGCCCAGCGGGTAGAGAACGCTGTAGGGGATCGTGGCGCCGGTGGGCGTACTTGATGCCGTGGGGGCGGTCCCGTACCCGCAGCTTCGGGCGGTCGCTGTGGCCAGTGTCTTCTGGATCGCGAGGGACACTTCTCTGCCGGAGACGGGCACTATTCCTCCTCCTCTTCTCCCTGGGTAGTGAACTGTCGCCCGGTGGCGCGGCGGTCACTCACGAGTCGTCGTCGATCGTGTCGCCGAGCGCGGCGATGAACAGCGGCCGGATCTCCTCGACGGCCGGCCCGACGTGCGGGTAGGGCGGCTGGTTGTAGATGCGCCCCAGGCTGTCTGCGCCGACGAAGCCGTACTCCAGGCGCCGCGCCTGAGGCTTGTTCGTGCCGACAACCGCCGTGACGGAGAGCCCGTCCGTGGACACCTCGTGCGTCCAGGAGCGCCGGTAGTCGCCCGTGGGCGCGTTGGGGCCCGGCCTGCCGCTGGCCTTGGCCTTGATCCTGGTCTCCAGCAGCATCGCGTAGTGCTGGACGGTGGCCGTGACCTCGGGCAGAGTGCGCGCCGCCCTGGCGTCGAGCTGCGCGGCGATCTGGAACGCGTTGGAGTAGGCGCCCGCAAGAGGGTGTGCGTTGGGGTGCGGGTTCAGCGAGGACGCCACTGGCTCACTGCCCGCCTTCCGGTTCCGGCTCGCCCCACTGACCAAGGGCCCATTCCCGTAACAGGGCGAGCATGGCGCGAGTCAGCTCGTGCGGGCGGCCGTCCATGAGGTCGTGACGGTCGAGCGCGGCCTTCTCCAGTTCGGCGGGACTGATCGCGGACAGGAAGGCAGCCGCTGCCGGGCCAGGGTCCGGTGGGTCGCCGATGACGACACGTGCCAGGCCCTCGAACACACCGGTCGCCGTGGATCTCGGGGAGAGTTCGATGACCATCTGCGGTACGTCGCCCGCGCGGTGAGCCAGTGAATAGGCAGCAAGGTCCCGGGAGACGTCGTGACCGCCGATCTCCACGACGGCGATTTGCCCCTGCCCGGTGACGCGCACCGGCAGGGGCTCACCCTCGGGAGAGATAGATTTTGAATTCTTATGTGTTGGCACCTATCTGAGGTTACGGGTATCTGGTGACAGCCCAGCTCGCCAGCCGTCTATGGAGGGGTGATCTCGTCAAGACGGGTCACCCGAACGATCTCGACCGTGGACGCCTCCGACGGATCGAGGACCTGCCACACCCGATTCGCTGTCGCCGCATGCTCGCCAGCTGCGGCCACGACCTCCACGCGGTCGTACCGCACGGGAACGGGGGCCGAAATCGGCGTGAGGAGCCGATACCAGCTGACCGTGTCGTCCAGCCATTCCCGCCCGAGAACGTGCTGCGCGGTGACCTGGCCATGGCCGGACAGGACAGCCCCCGGTCCCTCGTAGACCGATTCCGCCGGCACTGACCCCAAGAGTCCGGTCGAGGGGTCGAGTTGGGGAGTTCCCGTTGGGCGGGTGATCCGTACCGTGTCCACCAGCAACGTCGACTCCAGCTTCTCCCGCTCCGCCTCGGTGTCGATCGGCGTGCTCACGAGGTGGCGCCTGAAGTGCTGGACTGCGTGTTCTGGTCCAGGAACGTCGTGCGGACCACGGCCAGAGTGGAGGTCTGCCCGACATCGAGGACGCGCCAAGTACGGCCGATCGCTGCTGGGTCGGCGGCGTTGACGACGCTCACCGTGTCCTCGCGCGAGGCCACCGGGGCGTCCAGGGGCGTGATCAGCTTGTACTTCGACGCGGAGTCGTCGACGTACGCCTGACCTTCCAGGTGCAGCACGATCCCGGGATCTCCATTCGGGAAGACCCCGCCGTGCCCTTCGTAGATGATGACGGGCGGGCCGGGCTCGTACTGGCCTGTGTCCGGGTTGAAGACCGGCTCGCCCGCTCTACTGATACGTACGATGTCGGTGAGGATCTTGCGTTCGATCAGGGCGCTGACGGCCCCGAGGGTCAATCCTTCAGCGGGAGTGCTCATATGTTTGAGCGTAGTCTCGTCAGCTGACAGCCCGAATTCCTCCTGACCCCAGGGTTAGGAGGTGACGCTGAGCGTCAGTTCGCGAAGCTGGCGGCCGGTGGTAGCGATGTCGTATCGGCGCGCGTTATCGAGAGCCGCCTTTTTCAGGGCCTTGCGCCGGTGGAAGTCCCGGCCCATCTCGTCTAAGGCCACAGCCAGCGAGCGCGGGTCGGCAGGAGTATAGGGAACGCCAGCGCCCCCGAGGATTTCCCTCACGCCGGGCAGATCGGAGTAGGCAACTGGAAGTCCGTGGGCTTGGGCCTCAATGAGGACGAGCCCGAAAGCCTCCAGACCCTTGGTTGTGAAGACGAAGGCGTCGAAGTTCGGCAGGCGGCGCCACACTTCGGCGCGGGGCAGGAACGGATCAAAATGAACCCGGCCCCGGAGCCCGAGTTCGATAGCCCGCTGTTCCAGATACTCCCGTAGCATTCCTTCGCCGATCACGGTCAAGTGGTGCGGCTGATCGGTTAAAGCGAGGGCTTCGACGGCGGTGATCGTGGATTTGTTGTCGTCCAGTCGACCGGCGTGCACCAGAGACAGGGGTCCGGTTCCGGTAGGCGGTTGATCGCGTACCCGGGCATCGCTCAAAGGGATGCCCCACGGGATGACGGTGAGTCGATCGGTGAATCGGCGTCTGGTGAGACGGTCGATGCGGTCGGCGAGGGCGGAGGTCGGGGCGACGATCGCGGCGCTGGCGGCAGCAACTTCATTCATGGCCTCGCGTTCCGATGCGCTGCGCTCGGCTACCATCACCTCGGGGCCGTGGGCGATGGCGATGATCGGGATGTTGCCGGCGGTTCGGGTAAAGGCCAGGCTGAGAGCGAACCCGAGGTACTGGGCGTGAATGGCGTTCGGCTGGATCTTCTCGATGAGCGCACCGACCTCACGCGTCAACTCGTCAACGTAGGGGGCGAAGTCCGGGCCGTGGGGGCGTTTCGTTGTGGCGAGCGTGATCAGCTGATCAAACGTAGCCTCCCAAGCCTGATCGACCGGCGCCCTGCCCAGGAAAGTCGTATGGATTTCAGGCATCGCGCCGTAGAGGTCGTTGACGAGGATCATGCTCCCGGACGAAGGCGCGGCAGTGCGGTTGATGCCGGTCAGGATGTTCAGGAGCTGGGCGGTCATGCGGAAACTCCATTCATGGATGACCGTTGGGGTGGAACCGGAGGTCGGGCTCCCAGGGCCACCCCGAATCGTGAATCATCGGCGGCGTTCTGCAACTCGCGATGACGGGGTGGTGCCCACCATGACGCCAGGTGCGGTGTGAAGACGGCCGTGACCTCATCGGCCGGATGCAAATAGCCCTTACCGTCCAGTTCTGCCGTCCATACTCTGACTGCCGATCGGGCGTAGACGGGATTTATCCCTATCTCTCCCTTGGGGAGGACTCCGTTGAAGGGGGTGGGTATTCCCTCGTTGTTCCAGTAGTCCCACGCCTCAAGGGCCTTGGCCTTCTGAAGCAGTGGTACAGCTGCTGGTAGCGCGGCATGTACCGGATCTCGCGGAAGATCATCTGGCCGATCAGTCCGGGCGCGGCTTTCCGGAGCGTACTGAGATCGACGCCCTGGAAGGTGACCGATGCCGCGTCCTGGGATGGGTGCAGCGCGGTCCGGGCGAAGAGGTGGGACAGTCGTCGCCGGACGTACTCGGCGACTCCCGGGCCGAGAGCTGATTCCATGCCTTCGATGAGCTGGACGAGCCGGTGATAGCGCAGATTGAAACGGGCCAGGTCGAACAACTGGCCCATGCCGTCCACGGCGGCGAAGGCGAGTCGTTTGTAGAGCCAGTTGTTCAGTTCTCCCGCCTGGGCATAGGTCTTGGTCTCCGGAGTAACGGAGTGGAGCATCAGGTATTCGGACAGAACCTCGAAGTACAGGTAGCCGAGGAACGGCACGTGGGCCACGGCGTCGGACAACTGGTCGATGAACTCGGGTGCCGGAGTGGCGTGGCCGGCGGCGTTGCGCAGGGCGACGTCGAGGAACACGGCCGCGGCACGCAGCCCGGCCAGCACGACGCGGTCGAGCTGGTCGTTCTCGGCCGGGGTGAGGAAGCTCTGGTAGCGCAGGTAGGTACGCAGATGGATGGCACCGAGATGCAGGTAGTCGACGCCCTTGGGGCGGATCGGGGCATCCGGGATGACCTCAAAGACCATGGGCGTAGTGGAAGGCTTCGTCCGCATCAGGTAGGCGCCGAGGTTGTGTGGACGCAGCCCCTCGCGCTGACTGACGAGAGGCGAGCAGTACAGGGCTCCGACCAGGCATCCGGTGGAGACGTGCAACTGCTGGCTGATGCGGATGGCGTCGATGTCCTTGGTGGTGTGCAGCAGGTACATCGGCTTTCCGCTGACGAGCGCGTCAGTCATGGCGTTGTTCTGGATCAGCCAGCCGTTGGGGGTTGAGCATTCCAGGTAGTGGCGCCAGTCGCTCTCGCTTTCGGCCAGCGAGGCAGGAATGCGACGCTGCACGGGCACGGTGTAGTCCGTGTGGGCGTGTTCCCATTCGTCGCGCAAGAGAACTCCCGAAGATGGAGGATTGGCCGCGGTTCGGAAGAATTTCGAGAAGCTAAAGAGTCTCGACGTTCACTCCGGAAAGACGGTTTCGGCAGTCGAGAACATAGGTTGCGCATTTCTCGATCATCGGGAGGTCGAATCTCGGATGGTCCATGAGGAGAACCACTGCATCAGCAGCCCCTACCTCGTCCGGGCTCGCATCGACCCGGAGCACGTTCAGCGTGGTGTCGTCGCCGTCCGGGATGTTGGGTTCGGCGCCGCGAACCTCGGCACCGAGGTCGATGAGCAGTTCGGCGACACGTGCCGAAGGTGAATTACGAAGATCAGTGGCGTTGTACTTGTAGGTCAGGCCGAGGAGCAGAATCCGAGATCCCCTGACGGGCATGCCGCGCTTGCCGAGTGCCTCCACGAGACGCCGGACGACGTAGTCGGGCATGTGCCGGTTCACATCGGCGGCGAGTTCCGCGAACCGGAAAGGGACGCCAAGCTCCTGCTGGGCCTTCCACGAGAGGAACATTGGGTCAACAGGCAGGCAGTGCCCGCCGACTCCCGGCCCCGGCGTGAACCGTGTGAATCCGAAGGGCTTGGTTGCGGCGGCGTCGATCGCCTCCCAGATGTTCACGCCGAGGGAGGCGGTCAGCATCGCCATCTCGTTGACCATGGAGATGTTGACGAACCGGAAGGTGTTCTCGATCAGCTTGGCCAGCTCGGCGACCTTCGTCCCGGACACCGGTACCGTGGTCTGAAAGATGCCGTCGTAGAAACCCTTGATCACATCGAGTGATTTGGCGTCGATTCCGGACACCAACTTCGGCGTCCCGGCGAACGACCACCGCTTGTTTCCGATCCGCTCAGGACTGAAACCGGCCAGGAAGTCCACCCCGCCCTTGAGGCCCGACACCTCTTCCAGGATCGGCAGCAGCAGCTCCTCGGTGGTGCCGGGATAGGTCGTGGACTCCAGGACCACCGTCGCACCGGTGTGAAGGTGCTCGCCCAGCGTCCGAGCGCAGGACTCGATGTAGGTCAGGTCGGGCACACCGTCCCGCAGCGGGGTCGGCACGGTGATTACCGCGATGTCGAAGCCGGCCAGCGCGGCAGCGTCGGCGGTGGCGGAGTAGACCCCAGAGTCCAGCACTGCACGCAGCCGCGAGGAGTCCACGTCCGCCACGTAGGACTGGCCGGCGGCGAGCTGTTGAACGCGGTGCGGGTCCACGTCGTAGCCGACGACATGGTGACCCACCTCGGCGGCGCGTACGGCCAAGGGAAGCCCTACATAGCCCTGACCAGCGACAACTATCTGCATGACAGCTCCTACTCGATTGCGGTGCTTGAATGGACCGTCGTTCCTGATCTGGCAAGGAGAAGAGCCGTGCCCCTGGTGTCTGTCGTGATGCCCGTGTACAACTCGGCGGCCACCCTCGGCGCAGCCGTCCGTTCGGTGCTCACGCAGACCCACAGCGACCTGGAGCTGCTGGTCACCGACGACCAGTCCTCCGATGGCTCCATGGACCTGCTTCGCGAATTCGCCGAGCAGGACGAGCGCGTCCTGCCGGAGTCGGCACCCGAAAGGGGCGGTGCGGGCCGGGCCCGCAACCTCGCGATTAAGCGGGCCCGCGGGGACTACATCGCCTTTCTCGACAGCGACGACATGTGGCTTCCGGAGAAGACCGAGAAGCAGCTCGCCTTCGCCGCGGAAGGTGATGCGCCGCTGACGTTCACCTCTTACTTCAAGATGGACGCCGACTACGACGGCGAGAGCACCGACTGGGTCCCGAACGGGCGGGTGATCCGTGCGCGGGAGCACGTGAACTACCGCGCGATGCTGGTCCGAGACCACATCGGTGCCCTCACCGCCATGTACGACCGCACTGTCCTGGGCACGAGGCTGATGCCGGAGATGCGCAAACGCCAGGACTACGCCCTCTGGCTGTCGATCATGCGGGACGGCGCTGACGCCCGGGGCCTGGATGAGCCGCTTGCGATGTACAGAGCCCACCAGGCGGGATCGCTGTCCTCCAACAAGCTGTCGCTCGTGCAATACAACTGGTCCCTGTACCGCGAGCACGAGCGTCTGTCGGTCCCGCGGGCGACGCGGGCGCTGGCCGGCGCTGTGTGGCAATCGCTGTACAACTCGCGCATATAGGTCCGTACGCGGGCCCGGGGAGCCCGGTGCGCGACCGTTTCCGGGGGTGCCCGACCGGGCCCCGCCCCGTGGCCGCGCCACGTGCTCGGGGGCTGGACCCGAGGGCGGGACTCGGTGGGTCACCGGTGCTGTCGGCCGGCTACGCGGCCGAGCCATCGCCGGCCCTCGCGCGCAGAAACAACTGGAGGAGCAGCCGCCGGTCGGAGACCGGGACGGTTTCCTGACCGCTGTGGAGCGCCTCCCGACCGTGCAGGAAGCGGCGCTGGTTCACGATGAGGTAGTCCCCGGGCTGAAGCATGAAGGAGACCTGACCCCGGACGAGCTCCTCGGCGAGTTCCCTGGCGGCGTCGGCGTGCGCCTGGCCGAGCTCGGACCTCTCGAGCATCTTGGCGGTGAACCGGACGAACCCCTCGCCTGGATCGGAGCCGTCCAGGATCGGAAACGGCTTGTACTCCTCGCCCACGCCGAACAGGTCGAAGAAGGTCCCGTAGTGGTAGGCCGACTCGGCCAGCAGAGCGCGGCTGTCCTCCGACAGCCGCGCCACCGCCGCGTGGGCGTCAGAGAGGATGCTGGGGCCGCCGCCGAGTGGGTCGCGGCGAACGCACAGGAGCGTGGTGTAGTCCGGGGGCAGGGTCCCGTTCACCAGGTCCATGTGGAACGCGTTGTACCCGATGCCGCTGGACTTGCCGGGGTCCTTGTCGACCTTGACCCCGATGTCCTTCCAAAGGGGCCACCGCGGGAAGGGCGAGAAGGGGACAGCCACCTCGGCCGCGAAGCCCGTCACCAGCCGCAGGAACCGGTCATCGTCGATCCCCGGCGCCTTGGCGAGGTTTCCCAGGCGCAGGACGGCGTATCCGCCACCCTCTCCGGTCAACGCGTGGCGCAGCGTCGCGGCGGTCTCCTCGAACTGCGGCGTTGCCATCAGCTCAGTCCGGTACCGCTCCATGGTGGACTGCGCCAGGAACGAACCGTCCAGTTCCCAGGGCGGGAGAGAACGGTCGATCAGAGCGGCTTCGAGTTCACTCGGGATGTCGATGAACACGCGGAGCTTCCTTCTCTCTTGGGGTCTCGGGGTATCGCTCTGGTGCTGCTGCCGCCCCCGGGGCGCCAAAGGCGGTCCGCCAGCGGGTGGGTCTCGTGGGGCCGTGGGCCTCGGGGGCAGCGATCAACTGTCGAATCGCGTGCCAAGTGGGCGGCGGTGAGGCCCAGGGGGGTATAGCCCCCAGCGCCGCGTCTCCGCCCGCACCGAATGCCGTCTGTCGTACGGGCGGAGCTTGTTACCGCCGGGTGGCCAGGGCGGGCATCCGTCCCACCGAGCGGCCGTCTCAGGGGGCGACCAGCGACTCGAGCGCGCCCGGCTGCTGGTTGAGGATGTCCGAAAGGCGGTCGCCGTCGAGCGCGACCCGAACGATGTGGTGGCCCGAAACCTCCTCGGGGACCTCGATCACATCCACGCCAGTCACCGCGTCCAGCAAGTCGGTAGTGGCGTAAAGGCGGTCGATGCGAGAGTCCGGCCCGTGCGTCTCGCAGGCGTTGACCGTTCGGGAGACTGCCGCCTTGTCTCCGTGATCGGCAGACCAGTGGCGGGCCACGTCCTCCAGGCCGGCGGTGCGCAGCGCCTCATCCGGGCGGGTATCCATTACCCGGGCACCGTCCGGGCCTATGAACGAGCGGTGTAGGCGGTGCGGCCTATCTTTGATCTCGTTCAGGATCGGTAGCGCGGGGTCGGCCTCGATGCCGGGGACTGGATAGCTGTTGTTGTCGCCGGCTACGAGACACGGCATCCGTACGGTCTCTCCCTGTGGGTTGGTCCACTTCTTGTCGGCCCACGTCGACAGCCATTCCGCCTCGGCAGCACGGTTGGTGCTCGATGCGTAGTTGAGGTGGTACGAGGCCAGGGCGAGCGGTGTGGCTTCGGTGCCTGCGGGCAGGTAGCGCATGGTCAGCCCTGTGGGCGGCAGCACCCACATGGGGCCGGGCTTGGGCCACTCACGCACCGGGTGGAAGAAGCGCGGGTCGGCGAAGATCCCGGTACACGATTCCGGGCCGAGCCAGCCGCGCATACCGAGAACGCCCTCCAGCTCGTACAGGATCGAGTTGCCGTCGGTGTCCGCGCGCCACATCTCCTGACGAAGCACCAGGTGTGGGCTAAGGGACACCAGCCTCTCGTGCGCCTGAAGGCGCTTGGCGGAGTCACCACCACCGTTGTTCTCAAAGTTCCAGGACAGCACGGTGATTCGGGTGCTCATGCTGCGACCGCCTTCTCACCAGGGGTCCCAGACAGGGCGAGGCGCAGCTTGGCGAGGCTGAAGGTGGCGACAACTGGGGCGTGATCGGATACCTCGCGAACGTCGTCGGTGACGGTGACCTCCAGCCTGGTCAGGGCCTCGGCTACCTGCGGGGTCGCATAGATGCGGTCGATCCGCCGCATCGGGCCTTGGTCCGTGCGCCACAGCGATGCCGTGGGGTCGAGCGCATCCGGCTGTCCGAGCACGGTCGCGGCGTGGTGCCCCAGGTCCTTGAAGACCGGCGGTCGCCCGTCGTGCTCGCCGGCGAGGATCTCGTCCGGCCGGGTGTCGGAGACGCGTTCGCCGCCCCTCTCGATCGTGCGGGCCTCAAAGTGCGACCGGTCAGTGATCTTGTCCCAATCGGGTAACGCGGCTGTCTCGTCGTCGGATCGGTGTGGATAGGAGTTGCAGTCGCCGCCGATGATCGCCGCCATGCCCGGTTGTCCCAACATGGCAAGACGCTTCGCTTCGCTCGCCCGTTGGGCTGGGTCGAAGGAACACAGGTGGAATGAGGCCAGGCTCAGCGTCGACGGCGCGCCCTTGAGCCGTACGACCGGGTTGCAGATCGGATGCCACATGCTGGTGACGTGCTCGAAGTATTGGATGGGCGTACACAGAGACGGGTCGGTGTAGACACCGGTCGGATTGGCTGACTCAGGGGTGGCAGTAGCGAGGAACGCAGTGTGCGCCGGGCCGTTGCCGCCGAGACGAGCAGCCTCCGCCCATATCGCTCGCCCGCCGAACATGTCCCCGCGAGTGATCTCCTGACGGAGGAGTACGTGCGGCTGGAGTTCGACGAGGACGTCCATGGCCAGGTGCCATTTGGCATCATCACCGCTGTTGCTGATGCCGTTGTGCTCGACGTTCCACGAAACGACGCGGAACTCATCGGTCGAGTTCAACAGGTTCCTCTCCTTCGGGGTCTTGAGGTGTCTTCGGATGCTGTTCTGAACGTCCGGCTGGCGCTGGGGCCTATGGGGGACGTGGGCCCCAGCGCCGTTCCTCCGCCCGCGCCGAATGCCGTTGTCGTACGGGCGGAGCTTGCTGCCTGCCTGATGGCCACAGAGCCGGTCGTGTGGTCACCCGGCAGGGGTCTATGCGGCGGCGGGCGCCGCCAGGTCCTCGAGCAGCTCGTCGAGGCCGACGGCGCGGAACGACTGGAGGCGGCGAACCAACTGCGAGGCGAGAAACGTCCCGATGTTCGCGTGGCCGTACGGCAAGGGCGCGTCCGGCTGGGCGACGACCTTCACGCCTCCGTGGTCGAGGCCGTACAGGGTGCCGTGCACGCCGTATAGGGGCGCGCTCCTGGCCAGGATCACCATCGGGTTGTCTTCCAGGTGCGGACAGAGCTTCGCGGCTGCACGGGCGTGCTTGCGGCACACGGGCGGCTGGTTCGTGAGAATGCTCGCCTGAGTCGGGTCGTGGTCCCTGGGGCCGGCGAGAAAGATGAGGCCGAGCGGCGTCCGGGCGGGGAGCGAGCAGATCTGACAGAGCATCGTCTGCATGCACACCATCTGCCGGTGGGGGTGCATCAGCTTCCATTGCGGTTCGCCGGTGATTCGGCCTTGCGCGTCGACGGGGTTCCAGCCGCACCGGGCCCACAGGGCGCCTCGCGGGTCTCGATCCCTGGGGTCCTCGTCTCGGTAGTACAACCGCGGACCGGACGAGTGCCGGATGATGAAGAGGTTTTCTGGCGCTGCGTCTTCCCCGCCCCTCTGGGTGATGTAGGGCACTAGGGACAGGCGCGGGTCCCGAGGGTCTATGGCCCGCGGGTTGTACGCGAGTCTGAGGGACGGGAAGGTCACGGCTCCTCCGTAAGGCACTGGTTCTCCACCAGCAGTTCGAGGAGTTCGTTGAGCGTCCACGCCATCTGTCGGACGTGTCCGACGGCCCGGCGGTGGTCGCTGGGTACTTCCTCGGATCGGATGGTGCGGCCCCGCTCGACGAGGTCGGCTATTCGCTGGTCCTTCTGGTCCATCTGAGAGGTGAGGGCGAGGTTGACGAGTCGCATCAGGTGGCCGCGGAGCCGCTGCGCGTGCTCCTCGGCCTCGTCCTCGGAGGGCGTGTAGTCGTCCAGGACGGCCGCGACGTCGTCGAGTAAGGAGCCGTCGATGTACGGGGCCCACCGCTGCACCTTCTCCAGGACCCTTTTCAGTCCGGCCTCGGTGAAGGGCGGCACGGCCGCACGCACGGGATGGGCCCAACCGGAGGCCAGAGCGGGGATGGCCGTCACTGGGACTCCTTCGGCACGGCCTTCGGCTCCTCCGGTACGGCGAGGCGGCACCAGGTCTTCGCGCCGACGTCGCTCGTTCCCCAGGTCCCGCCGCACTCTTTGACCACTGCCTCGACCAGGGCGAGGCCGCGCCCCGACTCGGCGTTGGCGCTCACCCGTCTGGGCGCCCCGTGCCCTGCCATGCCGTCGATGACGTCGATGTGCAGGAAGCCGTCTCGTACGGCCATCACCAGGCCGACTCTGACGGTTCCGCTGTGCAGTACCGCGTTGGTCACCAACTCGGAGACGAGGAGCGTCACCTCGTCGATCAGGTCCTCCAAGCCGCAGTACCGGACTTGGGCGGCGGCGATCCTGCGAAGGACGCGTACGCGGTGGGCGTCTGTCTTGCGGAGCGGGCCGTTACCGCGGTGGGGCGCGACGTCGATCCACTGGTCCATCAGATCCGTGTCGCGGAGGGGGACCGCGCGGGACGGTCGTACGGCTGTCGTCGTCATCACGTCCTCTTGGGGGATGGCAGAACCGACGGGGACGGCAGGACCGACCTGAATGCCGACACAGCCCTGCTGAGGGGAGTCCGCTCTACAGGCACGGCGAGAAGAGCGCCCGCCTCGGAGAGGCATCGTGCGAGCGGGACGGGGCTGGTGAGCAACGGCGCTCCGCCGACGGACTGCTCGCCGTCGGGCGGCACCAGCCAGCGCACGAGCCCAGCCGTCGGCCGGGGCACGAGCGCGGGCGCGAGAATCGCGTGCCCCTCGCCAAGGCACGCTGGCCGGGGGAGCCGTTCGGGCCACTGCGAGGCCGCCATCAGGCCGTACCAGCCCGCCCCTGTACCGCGCGGTACCAACACGGCTGCGGAGCGAAGATTGGAGAACAGCACGGCCGGCCCGAGCGGCTGCTCGTACTGGTCGAGCAGCCGATACGCCGCCTCGACCAGGGATCGGTCAGAGAGCACGATGTCGAAGGTCACGCCGCACCCGAGACGCCGCGGCAGGTGAGGGTTCTCGCGCCAGCGGGCAGTGGCCATCTCCGGGTGCGCTGTCGCCGCGGAGAGCCACGCGGACACGGTCTCGTGCTCGGCGATCTCGCGGGTCTTCATGAGCCCTCCCGGCATCACGACGGCACACGCGGTGTGTGCGGCGTGACCCAGTGCAGCGAAGACGCCAGGCAGTGAACAGGTCTTTTCGCCGGAACTCTGTCCGCCTCCTACCCGCCCTTTGCCCGCCCTTTCGCCCGCCCTTTCCTCCTGACCTGGGCTTTCAGTTGACGAACCCTCACGCACCGCCACGGGAGTCGCTACCGTGAGGCGGACCAGATGGCGATGGGGGCGATGGAGATGCGTGAACTCAAGCGGTTACGCGAGCACGCGAACCTGACGCAAGAGGAGATGGTCGACCACCTCACCACCCTTGCCAAGCGCCTCTTCGCCGAGCGGCGGATAGGCAAGCTCCCGACCTTCACCGTCCGCCAACTCTCGAAGTGGGAGAGCAAGGAGCCTCCACCGTGGCCGCACCCCGACGCCCGCGCGGTGCTGGCCGCCTACTGGAAACGCCCCGTCGAGGAGCTAGGTCTGCGGCCACGGAGCGCCAAGAGCGACGGTGGCCCCATCGTCCTCACCCCAGTGCCCCTGATCACCCAAGAGCCCGCAGCCGGCCCCCTGCTGGTCGCCACCAGCCCGGCCCCCCTCACCGACGAGGCGCCGCCGTGGCTGGCCGAGACCACCACCGGCACCGACCGGTCCGGCGAGTGGCGGATCGTCCCGGAAGAGGTGTCATTCCTTTCGGCCGCCGCAGATGACAACTACGCGATCGACCAGCAGTTCGGCGCCAACAGGCTGTGGCGGCCGACCCGGGCGCACCTGCTCTGGACTCACCACATGATCGACCGAGGTATCTACGATGACGCCCTGGGCCAGCAGCTCCATGCTCTGGCGGGCAAGCTCACCACATCGCTCGGATGGTTCTGCTACGACGCCGGCCTACAGGACAAGGCCCGCCAATACTTCTCCGAGGCCCTGAACGCGGCCAACTACACCAGCGACGACAAGCTGGCCAGCCGCACGCTGAGCAACATGTCCCGACAGGCCGTCGACCTGAACAAGGGCCGTGAGGCCGTGCGCTTCGCCAAGCTCGGACAGCGGCATGCGGAACTGTGGGACGCGCCCACTCGCGTCATAGCTCTCCTCGCGATCCGAGAGGCACAGGGTTACGCCCGCCTCGGTGACACTTTCAACTGCGAGGCTGCCATCAAGCGGGCCTGGAAGGAGTGGGAGCGCGGTGGCGACCAGCGAGATCCGGACTGGGCCCTGTTCCTCAACCTCGCGGAGCTGACCTGTCTTGAAGGCATGTGCCGCCTCGACCTTGGCCAAACGGCCCGCGCGCAGGCGCTACTGGCCCGGTCTGAGGCGATGCAGGATGCCGCCCATTCCCGGAACCGCGGGATGTGCCTCGGTCGGCTCTCGGTCGCGGCCGTGGACAACGGTGACGTCGACCATGGCCTTGCGGCTGCCACCGAAGCCCTACGGCTCGTTGAGAGCGGCATGTCCTCGACCCGGACCGCCGCGCAGTTGAAGATCGTCCATAACGGGATGCTCCCCCATCAGCGCGCCCGCGGGGTGGGGGACTTGCTCGAACAGATCCGGGCTCACGTCGCGTGAGCGAGAAAAGGAGAGTGCACACAGTGGCACCGCAGTTCCAGCGGCACGATGCGAAGTCGGCGAAGGGCATAACCTCCGAGCTGGTCGACGTCTACGCCCACGTGTACGACGTCCCGCCGTACATCGGAGACCCCTTCTTCTCCGCCGACTCCTTCCGCGAGCGATTGGAGGCGGCGTACGACACCCCCGGGTTCGAGACCGTGACCGCCTGGCAGGACGGCCGAATCATCGGGTACGTGCACGGCGCGACCTTGCCCGCAGACAAGCCCTGGTGGACGTCACTCGGCAACAGGCGGCCGAACGACCTCGTCGTCCTGGCCGACGCCGGCGGAATCTTCTGGCTCCGGGAACTGATGGTGCTCCCCGAGTTCCAGAACAAGGGGCTCGGCCGCCAGATCCACGACACGGTCATTGCTGGCCGCGCGGAGACCGCCACGGCACTGACGTGCATCGTCGATAACCAACCTGCCCACGATGCATACCTGCGGTGGGGGTACACGATTATGGGACAGATCAAGCACGCCCCAGAGTCGCCCGTCTATGACGCGATGTACCTGCCCTCTCCCTGAGACCGGAACGCCAATGATCCAGACGATAACCAGCCCCGCCCCGGTCCCGGAGACCTCTGGTCGCCGGGACCGACTCGCGCAACACCCCGACGTGCTGTTCTGCTACGGCACGCTCCAGTTCGACGCCGTCCTCAAGGCCCTGTTGGGGCGGATACCCGAGCAGGCCCCAGCGGCTGCTCCCGGGTACCGCGCGGCCGCGCTCGTGGACCGCCTCTATCCCGGGCTCGTCGTGCGCGCTCTCGTCGGCTCCGCTTCCGGAGTGGTCCTGACCGACCTGAGCAACGAGGAGTGGCGCATCCTCGACGCGTTCGAGGACGAGCGGTACGACCTTCGTGAAGTGACCCTGTCCACCGGTGCGACCGGGTGGGCCTACATCTGGCCGGGCGGCGACGTCCTCGACGAGGATTGGAACGCCGCGGAGTTCGAGGCCAAGCACCTGTCCGCGTACGCCGCGCGGTGTGCCCGGCTCGCCCCCGGGCTAGCCGCGGGAAAGCCAAAGGACGAGTAGGCCGGCGGCATCCGGCGGGCCCCGGCCGCGCGCGGATGCCGCTTCGTTTCTGCTACTTGATCGGGTTCTCGTCGAGCCAGTCGGACAGGTCGTGCGCGGACCCAAGCACCTTCGGCCGGTTCGTGCCGTACGCCGTGGCGCCCTGGTCCTCACCCACGGCGATGCCGTCCTCCATGGTGTCGATCAGGGCGTACGCGTCCGTCCAGAAGTCGGCGTCCACGGACTTCTCCGAGTTCATCGCCTTCCGCAGGTCGCGCGCGGGCTTCATGAGCGCCTGCATCTGATCCCAGCACGTAGCCGGCTCCTGCTCGAGACAGCCGCCGTCCGTGTCGAACTTCGTCACCGCATCCTGGAACGTGGTGGTCGCGGCTTCCACGCTCACTGTCTTCGCCTTCGCGGCCAGCTTGGCGTCGTCCTGGTCGTCCGAGCTGCTGCAGCCACTCACGGCCGCCACGGTCGCGGCCAGGAACAGCCCGGCGACAGTCTTCCCCCATGTGTGTCTCCCCATGACGGAGGATCATCCCACGAGCTACCGACACGGACACGACAAGGAATTGCCAACCGCCAGGGCTCTCCCCCGAAGTGTCCCCGCACTACGGCTCCTTGCCCCCACCTCCCTTGCACCGCGCAGAGCCTTGCGGCCACGGCCATACACAGCGCGCACGCCCCGCCTGCGATCAGCATGGCCACGATGCTGGCAAAGACCACGAGGCCAATACTCGCCCCGCCGAATCACCGCCGCCGCCAGCGGCTGACAGGCTGCCGGGCAGCAGGCGAGACGGGACAGGAACTGGTCGTCGCCGTGAGCGCATAGAAATAGAAGCAGGGCGCTGCCCCGTCCAGACGCCCCTCCGGACACGTCAGACCTACATCAGATCCGGACGTGGGCCGAACCCCCGCCGACAGCGCGGATGGGAGATCGGCCACTCCGCAGCGTCCTCGATGGTCCGCACTGTGCGGTTGGCCTTGTCGGTGTCCTGATGGGTGGTCCAGCCGCAGTCGAGCCCATCGAAGACTTCAACCACCGTGACGCCCGCCTGGCGGGTCCGGTTGAGGGTACCGGCGTTGTAGGCGACGGCCGACTTGGCGAGGGTAGCGGCCTCGGCCCAGGCGCGGACTGGGACGCGAGCGCCGTTGCGGTAGACGACGTGGGTCAGGTCGTGCTCGGCGGCGAGTCTGACCGCCAGTTTCGTCGCGGCCTGCTTCGCCGTCATGTTGCCCGCCCCGAGCAGCGGGACCTCTCGGCGGGCCGCCTCTCGCGCCGCTCGATAGAACTGGTTCGCCATTCGCTCGGCTTCCTGGGAGCGGCGCAGGAAATCGGCGTAGGAGTCGGACGCAAGCGACTGTAGGGCGTCGCGGTGGAAGGTGGTCCAGGTGAAGGTCACGTCGAGGGCCTCAGCGGCGGCTTGAGCGCCGACGGCGTACAGGTGGGGTAGCTGCCGTTGGACGAACTGCCGGGCCTCTTGGTCGACGCGCTGGCGGAAGGCGCGGATCGCTTGCTTGAACTCTTCCAACGTCGCCACGGTGTGCGGCGTTCTCGGGTTGTCGGCGAACTGAGTGAGGACGGCGCGCTGTTTGGCGGCAAGTCGCTGCCAGGCGTCCTCGAGTACGGCCGCGACGCGGCGCGCGATCTCGTCCGGGTCTCCGGGCACCAGCGGTGACCACTCGTACGGCATGCCGGTCTACCGGCCCCGGCAAGCGCGCAGCAGCGGCGCGGTCACGAGGTCGGTGCTTTCCTCTCCGTCAGCCAGTTCGTCCGGCGCGACCAGGTCCACGAGTGCCGCGATCTGGCGCTCGAGCCCTGCGAGGTTGTTGCTCTGGTCGATGGTGACCACGCCGTCCACAGTCATGCGGAGCGGGTCGGCGAGCAGCTTCGCGCGCCGCTCAGCCAAGACCTCGTTCGCGACAGCGCGAGCGGAGGTCAGCCGTGCGTAGCGTGCGTCAAGGTCGGAGGTGTCAGAGGTAGGGCCAAGCTGAGCCAGCAGCCAGGCGCGTACAGCGACGTCCACGAGTTGCTCCTGTCGTACGAGGCGAGGCTCGGCACCATGGCGGTGCCGAGCCTCCCTGGTGATGTGCCGCTACCTACGCACCTGTGCCAGCCGTCTTCGCGGCGCGTCGCCTCGGAGTCTTGGCGGCCTCCGGCTCCGGCTCCGGCTCCGGCTCCGGCTCCGGCTCCGGCTCCGGCTCCGGCTCCGGCTCCGGCTCCGAGGCAGAATCCGCCACGGTTGCCGCTTCTTTCGCCTCACCGTCTGCACCGATCTGGTTCGGGGTGTCCTCCTCTACTGAGGGAGCCTCCTCTGACCACGCGGCCGGGTTCGGGATGAGTAGGGCGAGCCGCTCGGGAACCTCCTCCCCCACTTCCAACCGGATCGGGCCCTGCTCGGGGTCTCGCAGGAATACCGTGCGCGCTAACTTCGCCATGACCAGCTCCCGTTAGAAGACTGTCGCGGCAATGTGGATGTCCGGCACGTACAGCACGGGCATCGCGGCAGCAGCGGAGATCGTGGACAGCTGGACGGGGGTACGGGTCTGCACGTGGGTGGTGATCACGATGCCGGGGGCCTCCTCAGCAGTGATGACTCCCTTGCCGCGCAGCTCGATCGCCTCGGCGGTCAGGCCGTACTGGGTCTCGCCCCACTGTTCGCGGCGTGGCGGGATCATCGCCCACAGGGACTCCGGGGTCGTGCGCACCAGGTTGTCGCTGCTGTCGTACGCCTGCACGTCGTAGGTGGTTACAGGGGGCAGGTTGTACTTGGCGCGGACCCGGTTGACCTCCTCCGGAGCGAGCATCCCTGTCGGGATCTGCTCGGTGGACGGCGAGTTATGGAACGCGGCCCGGTACTCCGCCGTGGACCCGAGCAACGACAGCGCCTTCTCCGAGCTGATGACCCGCTCGGGGCGCGGCGCACCGATGCTCTTCAGGTACTGAATCCACGCCAACTCGTCGGTGATCGGGGTGGCCACATCCGACTGGGACCACGGCACCGCCACCATCGGCCGGTTGGCGGCCGGCACCTTCCAGTCCACATCGAGGGCGACACCGGGCAGGGACACCACACCGGTGGACAGCATCTGTCCAGCGGCGATCTCCATGGCGGCCTTCGTGGCCTCCACGTGCTGTTCCAGGTCGTCGTAGAGCAGGTCGAGGAACTCGCTGGTGTCGTGGCCGCGGTCGACAGCGGCCAGGATGATCTGGAGTTCGGAGAAGGGCAGTTCCTGACCGACCCAGGGCAGCATGCCTTCGTTGATGACTTGCTCGGCCCGCCGCCTGGCGAGCGTCGGTGCGGCTTCCCAGGCGCGGAACTTCGCCGCGTTGACGCGCCGCTTGCTGCTCTTGGTACGGAACTTGACGTTGTCGATGTTCCGTTCGGCGAACACCTCGCGGGTGAGGAGGTAGTCCTCCGGTGTGGTGATCGCTCGGATGAACGCCTGGATGTCCTCGGGGACGATCGCCTCAAGAAGCTTCTCAAGTGCCATGCGGGTCTGCCTCCTTACCGGTAGTGGATGAACGCGGTCGTGTTCGCGGCGGCCGGGGGTGCGAAGGTGACGGGCAGCTTCGACGCCTGCACCTCGCCGCGCCACAGCAGTGCGCCCGCGGTCTTCACCGAGCCGGGGGTGAACGCGGTCTCGGCAACGAGGAATCCGGCGAGGATCTGCGTGCCGTCAGTGGCTGCGGCGTTGTAGGGCGCGTACAGGCCGGATGCGGTGATCCGCCCTAGTGGAATGCCGGACCTGATGATGTGGCGGGGCTGGTTCTGCGTGCCCGCCGTGTAGTGAGTGCCTGCGGTCAGTTTGCTGGTGTCGACGGTGACCGTCTGGGCTTCGTGAACGCCGTCCAGTGAAGCGAGCCATGTCCGGTCGTCGGTGACCGTCGTGGCAGTGGTGAGGACCTGGTAGTCGCTCACGATGTCTCCCTCGTGGGTGCGGATCGGGTTCCTCCCGCACCCGGCGCGAGTTGCATGGGGCGGTGTCCACGAGATGACGGCGGCTGAGCCGCGTCAGGGCGTGGTCCCTGATCAGCCCGACCGGTTCCGGAAGGGCGTCCACGGTTGGAGGGGCGTGGTCCCACAGCCATGTCTCGTTGACGTGGTCAGTCGCTGATGAGCCCTCGTCGCCGGGCCATCTCGAGCCCCGCCGCTCCGCGCCGGGGTGGAATGCCTCCGCGCTTCGGCGGTCCGCCGGCGGGAGATCCGCCCGGAGCAGGCGGCACGATCTCCCGGCCGGGGCCGAACAACTCAGGCCGTCGCTCTTTGAGTTGTTCAGCGGCAGCGGCAACAGCCGCCTCGTCGGCGTCGGGCTGGTCGTGCAGGGCGCGGTCGATCAAGAGGACCGCGTCATCAAGGTCGTCCCCCGTCGCGCCGAGACCTCCGAGGGCAGCGCGTCGGATGGCGGCGCGCTCCTTGGCCAGGGCCTGCGCCTCGCGCGTCTCGGCTGACCTCAGTTTCTCCTCAGCGGCCTGCTCGCGGCGTTCGACCTCGGTCAGAGCGGCCTGCTCGGCGTCGCGCTTCGTGGTGATGAAGTCGGTCAGTGCCTCGGAGCTGTCGAACCCGAGGTCGCCGAGCAGCTTCTTCACAGCCGCCCGGCCGCCCTGGGTCTTCTCTCGGGCCAGCAGTCGCGAGAGATCTTCCTGCGTGACGCCGCCGTTCGGGGCGCCGTCTTCGTCACCGGGCTTGTTGGAGTCGTCGTCGGGCGATGCTCCGAGGATCGGATAGATCGGCCGCCCGTCACGGCGGTGCCCGACCGGTTCGAGCGGATTGGGGAGTGAGGGGCGCGTCATGCGTGAACCATCCACAGGTCTCCAGCGCCCCCGCGCCGTTGATCAGTTTAGCGGTCCAGAGCAGAGCATCGCCTATCCGCCGGACGTCGCCCACCCGAAGGCCTCATCCATGGTGTTCTTCAGGCCCGTGTCGTTACTCCCGTCCGGGCTCCATGCAGTGACGAACACGTCTGGGAAAGTCGAAGTCGTCAGCACGAGAGCGTCACTCCGCGTGGGGCAAATGACGACGATGACGACTGGCACGAAGCGCCGCCGAGCACCGATCTCCGCCACGTATTCCTCCGCCTGGAGGTTTGACGTGACGAGCGCGACCTCGACCATGGGGCCGAATGGAGACGGCCCGCCCGGGTCCGGCATACGGACCGTCACGCTGACCGGCGGGCCCCATTCGCGGTTCCTGATCCCACACCCCGGGAACATCGCGAACAGCCGGGCGGAGAGCAGAAGCTCGAGGAACTCGACCTGTCGGTGCGGTTCCTCAACCCCCGCCGTGAGCCAGTCGGCGACCGCTGGAGCGTCTACTTGCGAGCGGGCGAGCGGTTTCAGATCCTGGGCAGAGGCTGCCGTCAGCTCCTGGCTCCGAGGAACGTGGATCTTGACGCCCTTGCCCGTTGACACCACCGTGTGATCACTCACGTGCTGCCAGTAGACCCGCTTCGTCTGAGGCTCGTAGAGCATCACGACTACCGGCAGCGAATGTCCCAGCCAGTACGAGACATGGTCGGCATCGCAGACGAACCACCACCCCGCGTCGCTAGAAACCTTGAAGTAGCTGTCCCCGGACTTGATCTGTACACCCAGGAGGCGCCCAGTAGCTTCAGCGGTGGCGCCGTCCACAACTTCCAGTTGCGCATCGATCCCTACGTCGGCCGTCTCTTGTTCGCGGAACAGCCAACCCAGGTCGTTCGTCACCAGGTGCTCAACCCATGACACTCCCGCCCGCTCAACCTGCTGGGTTTTCTGCACTCTCACGACTGCCCCCGTTCCCACGACCAGCGCAGCCACATCGTACGGGCCCCAACCGAGTAGGGCTGGCCGATCGAGACCTGGCCAGATCTACAGTGCCCTCACGCTCACCTCTCCTGCGCTGCCACAGGAATGAGCGGTGTTTCGGGAAGCCCCGGATCCGCCGGCGGGAGGCCTAGATACTCACGCACCGCACCATTGTCACCCGTGGCGTCTGCGAGACGGGCTGCGGCTTCGAAGGCTCGGGCCTGAATTCGCTGAATCTCCTCTTGGGCGTCATCAATGGGATATCCAGCGTCGATCAGCATCCGCACACCGGTCTCGACGGAAAGCACACTGGCGCCGACACCCTTGACCACCTCGTCGAGGACAGCGGCTCGGTCGGTCGGGGTGTGCGGGCCCCACACCAGCCGTGCGGGCAACGACTCCCCTGCCGGCCAGCCTTCTGCCTGTCCGGCTTGGTGGAGGCGCTGCACCATGCGCAACAGCACGGCGTACTTGTGGTCGCGGACCAGGCGCATGGCGGCGACAAGCGAGTCGAGCGGGCCCAAGGCGAGCTGGAGTGCGTACCCGGACGGCAGAGCGGTTGGATCAAGGGTGCCGAGGCCGGCGGCGGTGAGACGGCTGTTCGCTGCGATCCGGTCGATGATGTGGTCGACGCGGGCCCGAAGTTCGGCGAGTTGGGCCGACGTATCGAGGACGTCCATGCGTCCGTTGTCGTTCAGCTGCCACACCGTCCCCGCCCGAACTTTCACCGGCAACGGCTGGCCGGTCGCTCGGTCGATGGGCAACCGGGCTCCAGCCAGGCCGATGATCGGCGATCCGGTGGTGGCCGACGCGCCGGAACCATCGGTGTCGGTCGCGGACAGCTCGTCCAGGGCTTGAAGGACGGTGGCCACGGTCGGTTTCCCCCAGTGCTCTCCACTGGCAGGGATGCTGTTCGTGATGTGGACGACGGGTATGAAGTCCACCATCAGGTCGAGCCTGTCGAGGACTTCGCCATCCGAGCGAACCCGGTGGCGGGCCTTGTGCATCGGCAGGTCGTACAGCAGGTCGGCGTGCGCGAGGTCGTCCAGGTCCCATTCCGCGTCGGTGAGGAAGCACGTCCATGGGGAGCGCCGGTTGGGCGCCCACGGGTAGGTGCGGGTGATGACGCCTGTGTCGGCGTTGCGTGTGTCGCCCTTCACCAGGATCGGGTCGCCGCTGTCGGTGTACAGGTACTCGCGCGCTGGGCTGCCGTCCTTCGCCGCGCCGCGACGACTGGCCGGACTGATCGGCCCGAGTTCGTAGGTGACCCGCCGAAGCCTCGTCTTGAGCCCGCGCCGTTTGTCCTCGGGTAGCTCCCACGCCAGGTGAACACGTAGCGGGAACTCGGCGCCGTCCTGCTCTCCGTCCTCCGGCCACTCCGGGAAGTACAGGCCCGGATCCCAGGTGCGCAGCAGGGCCCGTCCCTTCGCGGGATCCCAGGCCAGGGTGTAGACGGCGTCGCCCAGCAGGATCGCGGTTCGCTCGGCCTGTTGAAGACGCAGCGGCAGCAGTTCCTTCTCTGCCCAGGACCTCAGCTTGTCCTGTACCTCTAGCGCCGCGCCTGCCTCGGCGGTCGGCTCGTCGTTGGTGCGCTCTGCACCCGCGACGTTGATGACCTGCTGGGAGCCGAGGAGGTAGCCGAGCGCGGTGTCGACCAGCTTGGAGGCGTCACCGAGTTCCCTCCGCTCGATGCCTGCTTCGTCAGCGCCCGTCACAGCGGCAAACTGGCCGGCCTGGTTGGAGTCGTACGCGGCTAGGAGTCGGTAGGCGGCCAGGCGCCGCAGATCCTCGTCAGGCACCCAGGATCGGGTCAGTTCCGCCCATGTGTTACGGCCCGATCGGCGAGGGTCGGCCATCGCTGGCTTGTAGTCCAGCCAGCTCCAGACGTCGGTGATCAGCTCGCGCAAGCCCACAGTGCCCCTCCGGCAGTCGGCCCCGCGCCGCAGATAGCCACCCTACGTGCTCCACACTCACACCAAGGGTCAGAAATAACGAATGGATAACGGCAAGCAGAAGCGGGTGAAGAGTTTCGCGCTCATTTCAGCCGATATGTGCGGCTGGCGCATCACCCCTGTTCGCGTGACCGACCAAAGTCACCCTCTCCAGTCAGGGTGACTGAGGTAGTCTTCACGGCATGGGAGGTGAGGAGATGTCCGAGGATGAGCTGAAGCTAGGCGAGGTAATAGCGCGGCACGATCTGCATGCCCGGTTCGGCGGTACCCCCCAAGGCGGTATCTCACCATCGACCCAGGCTCAGATGGTGATGGCCTTCGTCACCGAGCGGCCAAACCCAGATGACTTCACAGGGTGGGGGGAGGACGGAATCTTCCACTTCTCGGGCGCCGGTATTCACGGCGACCAGGAGATGACAAGGGGGAATCTGGCACTGCTGCGCCACAAGGACCAGGGGCGCGCGGTGCACCTGTTCCACCAACTCCCCAAACAGGCACACAAGCCCGGTCGGCTCTATCGCCACCTGGGCCGCTTCGAGGTCGACGCTGAGCAGCCGTACTACATTGCGGACGCACCAGATGCGAGCGGCCACATGCGGAACGTAATCGTCTTCCGGCTGCGACCAGTAGGCGCTAGCGTCCCTGAAGGGCCCCGGCTGCCAGTCACTCCGCTTGCTGAAACACGCATCACCCAGGCACCCGAGATCACCGTTGCCGGTGTGCGCCGACTACCTCAGGAATCCCCAGACGGCATTGTCGGACGCTTGACCGCCGATTATGCGAGCCACCTGCGCGGTCTCGGACGGGAGGCCGTCAGCGCACAAGTGCGGGTGAAGGGCGAGACCGGGATTGCCCGCGTCGATCTTCTGGATGCCACCAAGAACAGGCTCATCGAGGTGAAACACAACTCCACCCGGCAGTCAGTTCGAGGTGCGATCGGCGCTCTGATGGACTACCGGCGCTTTTTCCACCCGACGCCCACCCTCACGCTGCTCGTGCCCGCAGCACCGAGAGAAGACCTCCTCGACCTCTGCGCGTCCCTGTGCATAGAGGTCGTATGGCCGAACCCTGAAGGAGGCTTCACATCCACCCATGACTAACGGCTGAGGCAGTACGCGCACTGCAATGCGCCGCCGCCTCAGCCGCCGTCTGGTTACCACAGGGGTCCTAGTCGCTGTGAGTAACCGTGTGCCCATGTCCAGCAAGGAACAGGAGCTACTCCATTATGTGCGAAAACAACGCCGTGCCCGAAGTCACCAGCGGCCACGACGCCGCCGCGGCCCGAATGTACGGACTCGCCCTGGTGGCCGGCGTGCTGCTGATCGTCTTCGGGAACACCAGCCCGGTCGAGGCCACCGGGTTCGTTTCACCGTTTCTGGTGATGTTCGAGCAGCGCCGCTAGCTTGATCGTGTCGGCTGCCCCACCCCGGGGCAGCCGACACCACACCCCGACGGCCAGCTCGCCCAGGCCCACAGTGCGCCTCCGGCCGTCGGCCCCGCGCCCCGCCTACTCTCTTCTACGTCGACCTCCGCAGTTCCCAGCGTCTCGGTCTGGAAATTCCGAGCAGCCGAAGGCTCCCGGGTCGAAGATTCCGTCATGAACAGCAACCTGCCGGATGATTGGTCCCCAGCGGACAATCCGTACTCGATCGCGCTCTCGGAATCGAGCTGGCTGCGTGCCACGGTCGCTTTGACCGTGGCACGCATGCACGGTGACGACGTCCCAGTCGGCTGGTTCAGCTCCCGGCAGATCGACGCGCGAACACTGGTCGTCGCCCTGCGGCAGCTCCTCGCCGCGGCCAAGCTCGAACGGCTCGCCCTCACAGACCTCGGCATGGATCCCGCGGTGATCAGCGCACTCGATGACGCCGAGCAGGACTTCCTTGACGCCCTGCCGAACATCAAGCACGTCCGTGACGGCCTCACTCACTTCGAAGACTGGGCCCTCGGCAAGGGTGGTGGGCCGCAGAAAGACGCCCGTAAGACCGCTGATCCACGCGACGTAGCCCGCGACTTCTGGAGCTTCGGCTACGACCCGGTCACCGACACCGTCGCCATGGGGCCGTTCACCATCTCCGTCAGCGCGGCAGTCCCCGCCGCCAACGCACTGTTCGATGCGATCTACGCCGCCACACGCGCGGTCGACCAGCGAAGCGCGGCCGAGCTACGGGACCAAGTCGTCCGGGCGCTGACCGACGCGACGATTTCCTGCACTCCTCCGCAGGGCCCGGTCCTCGTCTCGCAGGGCCACGACATGCGAGTCTGGCTCTCCCTCAACCTCAGCAGCGTTCCGGAGGCAGAACACAAGGAACTGGCGGAGCGCGTTGCCGCGGTGATGGCTAACGCCGGGCTGCGGCTGACGTCCTCTGCGTTCCCGGAAGCCCAGGACGTCGCTGCCCGCCTGGTTGTTGACGAGCCGCTGCGCGTGGAGAGGAACGGCCCGTAGATCGGCAAGTCCCCAGGTAGGCCACCGGGGGCCATATCCTCCTGGGCAGTTTCCTCTTGGGGCCGTTTTTCGGTCGTGCGCCTACTCTCGCCAGTTCAGCGGCGGCCGTCGAAGCGGTCGTCATCGGTGTCAGTGGACAGGGTGTCGAGCTGGTCGGGGTCGGCCAGTTCGGTCAGTCCGTGGACAGCGGCGTCCATGCGATCGGGGCTGTCCATACCCTCGACCCAGGTGACCATCTGACCTTCCAGCTCGGGGTATTCGCCAACGTGGTGCACGAGCTGCTGTTCGTACAGCTGTGCCACGGGAGCCGCCCGCAGGCGTTTGCCGACCTTGGCGGTGACCTCCAGGATCATGGGCATGAGGAGCCCCTTGGTGACACCTTCGCGGCGCAGCTGCTCCCACGCCTGGGTGACGATCTGCCGCGCCATGTCGCCGCCGTAGTTCTTTTCGACCACGATCGCGTCGGCCTTGAGTTCAAGGGCGAGACGGCATGCGGCCAGGCCCCAGTCGTTGGCGCCCATGGAGCCGGATCGGTCGGCGAGGACGTACAGCTGCCGGTCGAAGTCGCGGCCGACGCCGATGACGCCCGTCTCGTCGCCAACCGTGGACTCTCCGCCGGCGGGGTCGACGGCGACGACGATGCGCGCCATGTCGAGGCCGGAGAACTGGACGGCGTTGATACGGGCGGTCTCGATCCACTCCCGCCTCCAGACGCCTCCCTCCGGCGGCCGGGGCTTCTGCAAGTAGAGGGCGGCCCAGACGCGTTCGCCAACTCGCTTGCGCGTCTTGGCGTGGTGGGTGACGTCGAAGCGTTCGGGCCACAGCGCCTCGCCAGGAGCGCGGCCGAGCGGGTCGTCGAGGCTGTCGGCGATGGCGGGCAGGTCGATGACCCGCCAGGCGTCGCGCTCGGTGGCGAGGATGCGTCCGGCGAGGTCGTCTTCGTGCCACCGGGTCTGGATGAGGCAGATAGCGCCGACTGGTTCGAGTCGGGTCTGCAGTACCGAAGTCCACCAGTCCCAGGCGCGCTTGCGCATGGTGGGGCTGTCGGCGTCGGCCATGTCCTTGACCGGGTCGTCGACGATGGCGATGTGTGCGCCGCGTCCGGTGAGGCCGCCGCCGATACCGGCCGCGAGGAGGCCGCCTTCGCCGCCGACGATGTCGAAGCGGTTAGCGGCCTGGCTGCCTGCCTTGAGCTGGATGCCGAGGTCGTCGCCCCAGGTGTTGATGGCGTCCCTGATCCACCGGCCGTGATCGTCGGCCAGGTCAGCGGAGTAGCTGGCGATCATCATGCGGTGGCCGGGGTTGCGCCGCAGGTACCAGAGCGGCGCCCACCGGGAGGCCCGCCGGCTCTTGCCGTGCCGCGGGGGCATGGTCAGCATCACGCGGTCGCATCGGCCTGCGGCCATGTCGATGAACGCGCGGTCGATGAGATCCAGGTGCGGGGCCTGCATCTCGCGCCCGCCGGTGAGGACGGCGGCGAGTGCACCTGGCGAGCGGTCCATGGCGAGTTGGCGTTCGACGCGCATCAACTCGGCGCGCAGCGTGGGAGATGCGGCCCGTGCGATGGTGCGGCGCTGCGCCGGTGGAAGGGTCGCGTAGTGGGCGATGACGCTTTCGTGATCGCGCGGGGTCATGCGCCGTCCGGATCGGTGAGCGCGATCAGGGCGTCGAGTTCGTCGACGGTCACGTTTTCGACCTGGACCGGTCCGCTGTCCGGGCCGGGCAGTTCCGTGCGGACGGGCATGTCGAGGCCGAGCAGCCGTGCGCGGCGCTCCATGATCCGCAGGGTGCGGTCGATGGCGGCGAGGTCCTGGTCCCGGACGGCTTTCTTGTAGGCGACGAAGAACAGCCGGTCGAGGCGGTCGGCTTCCAGTGCGCGCAACTCGTCTACGTCGTCGTTGAGTTCAGCACGGCGGTCGGCGAGTGCGGTGCGGACGTCCCGACAGGCGGCATGAATCAGGGCCTCGTTGGTGGGCGGGTCCTGGTCCTTGCGGTACCGCTCGACTCCGTAGCCCTGCGGGTAGGCGATGCCGTCGGAGTTGACGGTCGGGTCGGCGGCGAGCTTGCGGGCGATCGTCAACCAGTCCACGCCAGCGAGGCGCAGATCGATGGCGTCCGAGCGGCGGCGCGCGATGGCCGCACGCGCGGCTTTGTCGGGGCGTCCCACGGCGGGGGTCCTCCACAGCTCCGGTGCGCCCCCGCGCCCGCCACCATGATCGCACCGTGCGCTTGCCTTCTACACCCGCGGCCGGGCGCAAAACTGAACACTCGGGTGCGGGGCTCCCGTCGTCTGCGCTCCATCGTTTTGCCTCCGCGGCATGGGGTTGTCCAGGAGCACCCGGGTCCTACGCCGATAGCTCCAGTACCATCGGTTTTGGGTGGGGGCCTGTCGTGTGCGACGGACTGAGTACGTGGTGGGGCGTCCCCCGAATCTGGGGTGCTCGCCGCTCGGTTCCGCTGGATCTCCGGGACGACTGCACTCCAAGGAATGCTCGTAACGGGGAAGCAGGGCTGGATCCACTCATGACGTACGACATCGCGGCTCCCGAGCCCGCGGGAATGGTGGCTTCGCTCAGCTCCCTGGGGTACTCGCTGCCGGCGGCGATCGCGGACCTCGTGGACAACAGCATCTCGGTGGAAGCCCGAAACATCGACGTCGAGTTCGCCTGGGCAGGACGGGACTCATGGATCGCGGTGGTCGATGACGGATGGGGCATGACCGCTGAGGAACTCATCACGGCAATGACCGTGGCTGCTCGGGGGCCCGCGACATTGCGCTCCTCTACGGACCTGGGCCGCTTCGGCGTCGGTCTGAAGTCGGCCTCGTTCTCGCAGTCGAGGCAGCTCACCGTGGCCACCGCCAAGGCCGGTGGGGAATGGCACACACGCACCTGGGACCTCGACGTCGTCGAGGAGACCGGCGAGTGGCGGCTGCTCCACGGAGCCGACGACGCCACGACTGCCGTGCTGGACAGGGTCCGGCGTGCCGCCAGCCACGGCACGATCGTGCTCTGGCGACGGCTCAACGGCTACCACGGCGGTGACGTCAGCGAGGACGACGAGCGCACCCAGAAGCAGTTCTACGCCGAGGCTGCCCGCACGGAGTCGCACCTCGGAATGGTCTTCGCCCGCTTCCTCACCGGGAGTCGGCGCCGGAATCTGCGAGTGTCCGGAACCTCCGTGGAACCCTGGGATCCTTTCCTGGGCAACCACCCTTCGGTCCAGCGGCTCCCCACCGAGGAGCTCCCTCTAGGTGGCAGTTCTGTACGAGTCGAGGCGTTCATCCTCCCGAGCGCGCACAGGCTCACGCAGGAGGAGTACGACAGAGCCGCAGGACCACAAGGGTGGCTTGACCAGCAGGGTTTCTACGTCTACCGCCGTAACCGCCTGATCCTGGCGGGCGACTGGCTGGGGCAGAGAGGCATGCGCCGTGAAGAGAAGTACAACCTGGCGCGCATCGCCGTCGACATCCCGACCGAGACGGACGCCGAGTGGGGCGTCGACGTAAGGAAGTCGAGTGTCGTCCCGCCCGTCGGACTGCGTCCCCACCTTCACCGCATCGCACGGCAGGCCCGGGCGAGGGCTGCGGATGTGCTACGGCACCGTGGTCAGGTTGCCGCGCGTACCCACGGTGATCCTTTGTCGTACGCCTGGAACGTGCGCCGACCGGACGGCAAGGTCACCTGCAAGATCAACCGCAGCCACCCACTGGTACAGGCTGCTCTGAGACATGGCGGCAACAGCACGGCAGACGTACGGGCGTTGATCCGGCTCTTGGAGGAGACGGTGCCCGTGGCTGCTCTCCGTGTGATGCACGAGACGGACACCAGCGACGACCCGGAACCGTTCGGCGGACCCGGGCCCGCCGACGAGGCGGCGACCGAGGTCGCCCAGCGAATCTACGAGTCGCTCGTCTCGGGGGGCCGCTCGCCCGCTGCCGCGCGCGAGAGGTTGCGGACCATGCCTCCCTTCGACCAACTGAAGGGCTTCTGGAGCGGATGAGCCGGACGAGCCCCCAGGCTGTTGTCGGTGCTCGCCCCTACCCTGCTCGTACCATCTACGTCCCGCTGGAGGTCCCACGTGAGCACCGTTCCTGACGACCCCATGGCCAAGGCCAAGCGCCTGGTTCTCGGGTTTCTGCCACAGGACCGTCAGCCGAAGACAGAGGAGGTACAGAACGCGGTCAACGTCATCTTCGGAATGCTGGCCGCACAGGGAGAATCCCTTGACCGGGACCAGCTGGCCAAGGAGATCGAGGCCATGACCGCCGTGTTCCAGGAGCGGTCCTCGGGCCTCACGGACTCCAAGGGCCACGAGCCGTGGCTGCCGGAGGCGAAGAACGACCGCGACTGGGACTTCTGGGAGCGATACCGGCGCTACCTCGAGGACGTGGTGAGCCTTCCGCCGTGGGTTGTGAGGCGGCTGGACCAGAGCTCCGACGAGGTGTTGAGCCAGCTGGAGGATCCACGCCGCCCTGGTTCCTGGAGCCGCAAGGGACTCGTGATCGGCCAGGTGCAGTCAGGCAAGACCGGTCAGTACATCGGGCTCGCCGCAAAGGCGGTGGACGCCGGCTACCGACTCATCGTGGTGCTTGCCGGCATCCACGACGACCTCCGCAGCCAGACACAGCTGCGGATCGACGAGGGACTCCTGGGTTTCGACACCCAGCACTACAGGCGGTCCAACGAGGTCGGAAAGTCCCGGCTCATCGGCGCAGGCCGGATGCCACTCGCGAAGAAGCTCGACATCGCCTCACCGACGAACAGCACCGCGAAGGGGGACTTCGGCAAAAAGACGGCGTCCCACACCAACTTCCCTCTGGGCAGCTTCCCTGTCGTTCTCGTCGTGAAGAAGCACTGGAAGCTTCTTGAATACGTGCGTAACTGGGTGATCGACGTTCACGGGACCGAGGACGAGAACGGCAAGAAGGTCGTGAAGGATCTTCCCTTGCTCGTCATCGACGACGAGGCTGACAACGCCTCGATCGACACGACCAAGGACGACGACGCGGACCCGACGAAGACCAACGCCGCGATCCGCGACCTCGTCAACGTCTTCGACCAGTCCGCGTACGTCGGATACACAGCCACGCCGTTCGCCAACATCTACATCAACCCTGACGGGAACAACGAGAAGGTCGGGGAGGACCTCTTCCCTGCGAGCTTCATCCGCAGTCTCCCCTCGCCGTCCAACTACCTTGGGCCCGAGCGCGTTTTCGGCCTCCAGGTTGACGACGATGACGAGGAGGACACACCGCCTCTGCCGCTGGTGCGCCACGTGAGGGACGCCGAGGTCTGGCTCCCCGACAAGCACAAGTCGGGCCAGGTTCCGGGCGCAGAGCTGCCTCGATCCCTACGCGAAGCAATCTCCTCGTTCGTGCTCGCGTGTGCGGCCCGACGCGCCAGGGGGCAGACGAGGGTGCACAACTCGATGTTGGTGCATGTCACTCGTTTCACCTCGGTGCAAGGGCTGGTCCGGGACCAGGTCGACGACCACGTGCGTCTCTTGGTCGACACGCTCCGGGACCGCTACGGCAGGGGCCCCGCGCTGCGTGAAGAACTCCGAGCTCTCTGGGAGCGGGACTTCACCCCCACCACGGAGCACTTCCCGACCGACGAAGCCGAGCGCCTCACCTGGGATCAGGTTTCGGCCGAACTCCTGGATGCCATCCGAAAGATCCAGGTCAAAGCGATCAACGGCACGTCCAAGGACGCCCTCGACTACTACGAGAGCCGCAGGAGTGGACTCTCCGTGATCGCTGTGGGCGGACAGAAGCTTTCCCGTGGCCTCACCTTGGAGGGTCTGACTGTCAGTTACTACCTGCGCTGGTCGAAGTCGTACGACGCCCTGCTCCAGATGGGGCGTTGGTTCGGGTACCGACCGAAGCACGAGGACCTGTGTCGTCTCTACACGACCCCAGAACTCCAGTCCGCCTACGTGGAGGTGACCGCCGCGACCGACGAACTGCGCCGGGAAGTCGAGGAGATGGCCACGCTCGGCCTCGAACCGACAGAGTTCGGGCTGAAGGTGCGGTCCTCATCTCTGGGGCTGACAGTGACCACACCCAACAAGATGCGCAAGAGCACGAAGATACTTCTCAGCTACTCCGGTGAGGGGCCGGAAACCGTGATCTTCAAGCTCGCTGACCGGACCGTCGCCCACAACTTCAGGACTCTTGAAGACTTCGTCCGACGACTCGACAGCACCACCGAGCCCAAGCCGACGGCCAAGGGCGACAACCTGCAGTGGGAGGGAGTTTCTCCTGAGCTGGTCTCCGAGTTCCTCTCCGACTACGAGACCGACCCCATGGCTCAGCGGGTCCGGCCGAGGCTCATCGCGAAGTACATCGACCAGTGCGCGAAGGTGGGAGAGCTGGCCGACTGGACGGTGGTTCTGGTCAGCAGCACGACGTCGAAGTGGCCGAAGGAGATCGCTGGACACACCGTCGGCGCTGTGAAGCGAGCCGCGCTCAAGGATGACTTCGAGATCGAGGGCAGGTACACGATTCGCCGGGTCATCAGCCCTCAGGACGAGCTGATCGGTCTCGACGAGATCCAGACGGAGAGGGCACGCGAGGCCGCGCGAAAGGCTGCGGAGGAGGCGGGAAAGGCGGCGCCCCCGCAAAACCCGTCGGGCACGTACATCCGGCGGCAGCGCCGCCCCGATCAAGGCTTGCTGCTGATCTACCCCGTCATGCCCGTCAACAGGGACGGCGTCGCGGTGTCGACCACACCTCTCGTGGGCTTCCAGGTGAGCTTCCCACACTCGAAACACCAGTCAAAGACCGAGTACGTTGCCAACTCCGTCTGGCTCCAGGAGGACGTTTTCTCGATCGTCGAGGAGGACGAGGCGTGACCGTCACGGAGGACGCGTGGCGCGAACTGGAGAGCCCCCAGGACGCGCCGGGGCGTTCCAGCCTCCGTCTGTATCCGGAGTCCCCGCTCGACATCTTCCTCTCCGTCTCCCACCCAGGCCGACAGCGCATGTTGGTCCTCCGAGCGGACGCCCGCTCCGCAGACCCGATCGTGCGGTCGGTGGGTCGCCTTCCCAAGGCTGCCGGAATCGAGATGAACCTGAGCGCGGTGTCCCGGGTCGAGTACGAGCTCCAAGTGATCCTCACCACGGACGAACTCCGTGAAGTCTTCAACCCTCTTGTCAGCGACGTCGCCGACACGGTGAGGGTCGCTCCGGCCGCTGCCGATGCCCTGGCTGCAGCGGTGGACAGGTTCGGGAGGTGGCAGGACCTCCTCCGTGCCGTCAGCAGGGACGGACTGAGCGCCGAGGTACGCCGAGGGCTTTACGGCGAACTACTGGTTCTGGGCGACGTCCTCCTTGCCTCGCTGGCCCAGACCTCGGCCGTGGAAGCATGGACCGGTCCCACGGGAGCCAACCAGGACTTCCAGCTCCCCGAGGTGGCAATCGAGACTAAGGCCAGCGTCGCGAAGCGTCCTGGGAGTATCCGGATCGCCAGCGAGCGACAGCTGGACGGGGCCGCGACCCCGGCCCTGCTTCTCGCCTTCGCGCAGCTCGACGAACGACGCGGTGGATCGGGAGAGAGCCTGAACAGGAGAGTGGAGGGTATACGACAGCAGCTCACGAGTCCCGCCGCTCGAACCCGGTTCGAGGGTCTGCTCATTCAGGCCGGCTACCTCCCCGGACACCGCGACCTCTATGAAGAACCCCGCTACACCCTCCGCGAGCTTCGGTTCTGGCATGTACGGGAAGGCTTCCCCAGGCTGGTCGAGTCGGACCTGCCCGAGGGAGTCGGCGACTGCACGTACAACGTGAGCACCTCGGGTCTGGGCGCCTACCGCGCCACGGCCGACGAGGTGAGGGAACTGATCGGGGGATCCCATGACTGAGCTCGACTTGGCCGAGTTCTCGCGGAGCCTCGTCGCCGACATTCAGGCGACGGCTGACGCCGAGGGGACGACCACCCCGGAGGCGTTCACACGGCGGGTCTTCGAGGACCTTGAGCAGGCCGGCATCGTGTCCAACACCTTCACCGCCTACCACAAGATGCACGGGCACGAGGTTCACGGCTACGGCATCGGCGAGTCAGGCGAGTCCCTGGACCTGTTCGTGACCGACTTCCAGCTGGCGCCGCTGGAGACCAAGCTCACGAAAGCGCAGACCGAGACGTCCTTCAGACGGCTTCTGGCGTTCGTACAGCGTTGCCGGGACGGGCTGCAGCAGCACATCGACGAGTCCTTCGACGTGTACGACATGTGTGCGGCGGTCGAGAAGGCCCTAACCGAGGTGCAGCGGATCAGGCTCTTCCTGCTCAGCAACCGGGTGAGCACCTCGACCGAGGTCCCGGTCTCGCACTTCGACGGCCTGCCGGTGACCCACGAGGTGTGGGATCTGGCGCGCCTGCACCGTCACGCGACGTCGGGCGCCCTCGGCGAGCCCATCATGGTGCCCTTCAGCCCCCCGCTTCCCTGTGTCTCCGCCCCGAGTTCGGAAGAGGACCACTCCGTGGTCCTGGCGGTCATACCCGGAGAGTTGCTCGCCGAGTTGTACTCGGAGTACGGCACCCGGCTCCTCGAACTCAACGTCCGTTCCTTCCTCCAGACACGCGGAGCGGTCAACCGGGGTATCCGGGAGACCCTGCTGCACGCACCAGGCAGATTCCTGGCCTACAACAACGGGATCACCGCGACCGCGTCGCAGGTCGACTTCGTGAGGGGCCCGGACGGCGAGCCGTCCCACATCTCCGGAGTACACGGACTCCAGATCGTGAACGGCGGTCAGACGACAGCCTCGCTTCACTACGCCCGGAGCCGCGACAAGGCCGATCTGTCCCACGCCCGGGTCCAGATGAAGCTCACGGAGGTGGCACCCGAGCGGCTCGCGGAGATCGTTCCGAAGATCTCGGAGTACTCCAACACGCAGAACCGAGTGACGCAGGTCGACTTCAGCTCCAACCACGACTACCACGTGGACATGCAGCGCATCACCCGCTCCCTGTGGGCTCCCGCGACGGACGGCAGCGGCCAGGAGACCCACTGGTTCTACGAGCGGGCGCGCGGCCAGTACACGGACGAGCTGGCGAAGGCCCGCACCCCCGCCAGGCAACGGCAGTTCAAGAAGCTGAACCCCACGAAGCAGAAGTTCACGAAGGCGGACCTCGCCAAGTTCGTCCACTCCTGGAACCAACTGCCGTACCACGTGAGCCGCGGAGCACAGAAGAACTTCGTCGAGTTCATGGTCAACCTCGACGAAGCGCCGCCCCGCGTCGACGTCCAGTACTGCCAGCGGGTGATCGCAATGGCCATCCTGTTCAAGGCTGTGGACCGGATCGCCGCCATCCACGGAGCCGGCAGCCACAAGAGCATGATCACCACTTACACCGTGGCTCGCCTGTCCCTGGCGACGGACCGACGGATCGATCTCGACCGGATCTGGCGAGAGCAGGGCGTCTCACTGGTGTTGGAGGCCGCGATCCACGATCTCTGCCCACGCGTCATGCGGGCGGTGACCACGCCCCTTGAGGGAAACCACGTGGGCGAGTGGGCCAAGAAGGCGGCGTGCTGGGACGCTGTGTCAAGGGTGCCCTGGACGATTCCTCGTGCTCTGGTGTCGGAGCTGTTGGACCATTCGCTGGACGAGGCGGCACTCGCCGGCGGCGCCGGTGGTCACGAGGGCGCGGCCGACGCGGTAGCACTGATCCCCTCCGACGAGTGGTTCTCGATCGAGCGATGGGCCAAGGAGACCCGCAACCTCGAACCCTGGCAGCGACAGCTGGCCCAGTTCGTCGGCAGGCGCCTCGAACTGGAGCAGGAAGTTCCCGAAACGCAGGCCGTCCAAGCCCTGCACGCTCGTACCGAGGCACTGCGGCTGGGATTCACGCCCCAGCCGTAGCCGGTGGTTCGCACCTCATACGAGAACCACTCACATGTCAGAAGGCAGTTCGCCAGGATAGGGCCATGATTCCCGAGTTCGATGTGGACATCCGTCGCGACTACGACCTGGAAACGCTACTCACGGGCTTGAGCACAGAGGAGGTGGCCAGGGGCTTCACGGATCACCACGAGTACAAATGCCTGGGGCTCCCGAGCTGGGAAGAGGCCGCAGAGTGTCTGACGGAGGAGGCCGCCCTCCTGGAACGAGCGGGGAGGTCTGAGGAGCCCGACGGGATGGAGGCGATTCTTGACGAGTTGCACGACGCCGACGACGTCGGCTATGCCGAACTGATGGCGTACACGTTCCGCTGGAACGACATCGGGGTGGCAGGGCTCAGTCTGGCGCTCAGCGCCGCCCGGATTGCAACCTTCTACTCCTGCTCAAGCGGGCTCAACAAGCGTCATCACGCCAAGTATCCAATGGTTGGTGCTGTGCCCGATCCTGAGCGCGCTGGCCTGCTCGCCCGACTGATCGAGGAAAACGGCTGCGGCATCGATCAGGTGTACGGGCGATGGTACATCTACGGGCGCTCCGTCAAAGACCTGCAGGTTCTCGGCAGGGCGGTCCTGGTTGCACGCGATGCCTTCGATGCCCTGCCCCAGCCATCGTGGACCGAAGGGCTCGCCGAGTTGATCGAGGAACTCGCGGACGAGTAGAGCCGCTGATGGCCTGCCGTAATCCCGGCAGCGGCAACCGGCCCCCGTTCGTCGGCAGTCTCGAACCGGAGGAGCAAAGTCCCGAGACGTAGGCCGTTCTGGCCTGTGGGTTCGCACCTCAGCGGTGAAGCCGCCACTCAGAGTGTTCCCTTCTCGATCAGGTCCCTGATCGCGTCCTCGGCCCTCTTGAGTACGATGCGACCGTCGCCGTCACTAAAAGCAACAAGCCCAGTACCAGGTGTGATGCCAGCTTCTGCGAGCAGGCCGAGCGGCAGCTCGACACGCCCCTGGTCATCGACATGGAGTTCGGCTGGTTCTCGGATCATGGGGAGAGTGTGGCACTCTCCCCTCGGAGAACGTCTACAGGCTGGGGCTGTGAGCATGGCCGGAGGCGGCAGGACGCCGGACCAGCAGTGGGTTGCCACTGCTAAGGGGGAGCACCTCCGCGGCAGGCGCGTGAGGGACACCAAGCCGGAAGTGGCACTCAGGAGCGCAGTACACCGGCTGGGCCTCAGGTTCCGTCTCCACAAGCGGGTGGCACCACGGTGCACTGCCGACTTTGTACTCCCCCGATATCACCTAGCGGTTTTTGTCGACGGTTGCTTCTGGCACGGCTGTCCAGATCACTCTCCCGCGGAGTTCCGAGGGCCCAACGCCGCTCTGTGGCAGGAAAAAATCGAGACCAACAAGAAGCGGGACCAGCGCAACACCGAGCAGGCCGCGGCCGCCGGGTGGACTGTGATCCGCGTCTGGGAGTGCGAGATCCGACGCGATGTCCAGGGGGCGGCAGAGCGGGTGGCGGTGATCGCCGACACCGGCAAGGCGGCGCTCCGCAGGCCGGTCACGCCTCGGTGACGGCTGCCAGTGTCAGCAGATCGTCTGCTTCCCGCCGGGGACAGTACGCGGCGAGCGGACACCCCGAGCACATGGGTCGCTCTTCCCGGCAATGATCCAAACCGATAAGACGGATCGCTCCCATGCGGAGCGGTGCTTCCTCTCCCGCCCCCACGAGCTTCACGAGGTTGACGCGGCCCTCACTGAGCCGGTTCGGGTGATCGGTGTCGACGTCGTTTATCCGCGCGGCCACCCGCAGCGTCCCTTGCGCGGCCAGCATGAGGTCCTCTCCGATCAGCAGTCGGTAGAGGGATGCCTCGGCCGGCTTCATGGCCAGCTTGGCAGGTACGTCGAACCGCTTGTTCCACTGCCAGTCGTAGGGCTTGTCCACCAGCGGCGCCAAGCGATCGACTCGGGCTCGGACAGGCGCCGTTGGCGCAGCATCGACCAGCTTCTTGAAAAGAGTCGCGGTGAGCCGCTTCGACTTTCTGACCAAGGCCATCATGTCGGCCATCACGGCCGGCTTGGCCTTCGCTCCGGAGAGTATGGCCACGACGGCAGCATGAAGCGGCACAGGGTCCACGCTGGGGAGCTGATACCAGTCCCTGCCGTCGCGCCGCTGTTCCGCCCACACGGTGAGGGCGCTCCGGACCTCCCGCCAGTGTGGCCGGAGCCCGGCAGTCTCCGGAGCCGCGTCAGCGACGGGCTTCAGCACCGTCGCGGCGGCTGCCCCCAGCAAGGGAGGTACGGCGTTCCCGATCTGCCGGAAGGCGTCACTTCGGGTACCGGCGAAACGGAACCGGTCCGGGAACGTCTGAACGCGCGCAGCCTCGCGCACGGTGAGGGTCCGCAGCTGCTCCGGGTGGATGTACCAGTAGCCGTCCTTGGCGATGTGCGCGGTGATCGTACGGCTGAGTTCGTCCCAGGCCAGCTTCTTGTACTTGTCCGTATAGTTCGTCGCGCTGTACCGCTGGTACTCCATCTCCTCCTTGGTCAGCTTCTTGTGGAGATCCGAGTACTTGGTGTCGGACTCCATGACCTCGAAGATCCGATAGTCGTCTTTACGGACTCTCCGGGTCATGTGGTCCCAGATCACTCCACGAGGCGCGTCTTCCCGCATCCTCGTGGCGAAATCGGACAGTTTGCGCGGCTTTTGGTACTTCAGGACCCGCTGTCCAACTCGCTCTGTCGGGACGACCTCCAGCTCGGGCAGGTCGCCGATGGCGTCGCGAAGGGTGGTGCGCTGCAGGTCGGGCTTCTGCCAGGCGAACTGGTCGACGTCGTTCCGGGCCAGGAGAATGAGACGCTTCCGATGCTGGGGGACTCCGTAGTTCCACGCGTCGACAAGTCGCACCTGCGTCGCGTAGCCCAGGTCCTCCAGTTCATCCTCGATCGTCCGGATGACAAAGAAGTCGTCATGCAGTCCCATGTCGGGGACGTTCTCCATGAGGACCGTCCGCGGGCGGATCCGCTTGACCATGTCCAGGTAGGCGCTCCAGAGCTCCTTCCGGCGGTCCTCCGGGTCACGACCGTGGTTCTTGACGAGGTCGCGAATCTTGTTACGCCCGGCCCGACTGAAGGGCTGACAGGGAGGCCCTCCCGCCACAAGGTCGATCTTGGCAGGCTTGAGGATCTCCTCGAGCCTGTCGCGCTCAGCGGGGTCACCGAGGTCCATCTTCAGGCTGAGGCCCGAGAAGTTCGCCCTGTGCGTGTCCAGCGCCGGGTCGTCGAAGTCCACGGCGGCCGCGATGGTCCAACCTGCCTGCTTGACGCCGAAACTGAGGCCGCCTGCACCCGAGAAGAGGTCGACAGCCAGCCTCTTGCCTTTACCGAAGCCTTCAAGCCACTCCGAGAAGCCCTCGGGATCGCAGCTGTTCTCGTCCGGATCGAGCTTGAGGTAGTCGCTGCGTTCAAGGGGTACGCCGTACCATCCCTTCTTCACAGCACAACCCTCCGTACGCCTGACATGAACGAGCACCAGGAGATCACAGATGCCCTGGTGGAAGCAACGATTCCGGCATGTTGATCAACGGAACTACCTGGGGTGACTGCCCTTGTTCCCCTCGGGTGCCTGCGACGAAATGCGCAGACTCCCAGACAGTGACTCTCGGACCAGCGTTCCGTTGCACGCCGCAGCGATCGATCATAGTGGAACCCGCCGACAGCGTTGCAGGCAGGGTCGGTTCGGGACGCCACCGCCTTCACTCGACCTAGCTAACGACACCGAGAGACTGAAGACACCTTCGAGTTGCTGCGACGGCACCGCAAGGACCCGGGCACCGCTGCCGCCAACCGCACGGAGCGCCGGATCCTGTTCGGGGAGGACCACTCGCAGACCCCGTTGAGACGTCTGGTGACGGGACGCGAACGAGCCAGAGTTGGATCGGGCCCAGAGCCGGAATCCAACTCCGAGCCCGAACGGATGTCACAGCAATGACATCTGCTCACCTTCCCCGGGACGCCGCGGCGGCACGTACTCGGGTGGGGCGTTCGGCGCGTTGCGCTCCGTCCGGAGCCACCAGGCGAACTGGTAGTTGCGGCAGGTGCGGAATCGATAGGACTTCCGGCGTGGTTCGCTCTCTGGAATGTTGTGCTCGCCCCATCCGGTGATGGGGCGAGCGTTGTCGAGGTGCACGTACAGGCCAGGCACCAGGGCGGGCCCGTCCCACTGCTCTCCGGGTGCGCCCTCGAAGGCAAGGTGCGCGTTGTCGCTCCACTTCCACGGGTTGGGCAGCGCGCACAGGTACCAAGCAAGGGGCGGGTTGTGTTCGGGGAGTTCGATCGTCTGGTGCCGGCGGCTGATGTCGAGCCGAGGGCGGTCGGGCTGGCCAAAGCTGCGCAGGCAGTGTTGGTCGAGGGCTACGTGCCGCACGCCTGCCAGCCACATGATGTGGTACCGAGTTCGTGATTCAATTTGGATCTGTATTCGCCGTGACATCCGTTCCCCATTTACCCGTTTCAATTGGCGAGAGATTCATTTCTCTCTACTACCAATTTTATCAAATTTCCCACCAATTCCAGGTGCCTGTCATGCCGGAAGCCATTCGGGTAAGGCATGTTGAATTCCTCTTCGAATGCCCTCTCGTATTCCTGCTTGGGGAGCGCGATGGGGCGGCGGCAGGTGGCTTTGATGTTGGAGCCGCTGAGGTCGGTGACTTGCACGTCCCCGAAGTATTGGCGGAGGAGCGGCTCCAGGGTCTCGGGCGTGTGGAAGCGGAGCTTCTGCCATTTCCCCTTGACGAAGTTCATCTCGACGTTGTCCTCGTCGAGGAAGCTCATCTTCGTGGTGGCTGTCTGGGAGGTGACCCGTTTGGCCTGCTCGTCCCGTAGTTCGCGAGCGAGGTTACGGGTGCCGAGGCATACGACCCCGTCCGTCGAGCAGAGGGCGTTGACGGTGGTCATCACCCAGTGCTGGTAGTCGAGGGTGGTGGTGGCGTTGATGACGGAGTCGAGGACCACCACGTCGTACAGGCCGTTGGCCTGGGTGTCCTTGTCGATGTCGCGGATCATGCCGACGACGGCCCGGATGTCGACGGCGTACGAGCCGTCTCGGCAGCGGTAGGGCTCGTAGTCGTGGATGTTGAAGCCCTTGGCGCGCAGGTGCTTGGCGTAGTCGCCGTACCCGGCGCCGAAGTCCACAACGCGATGGGTGGGCTTGAGCCAGGGGGTGACCAACTGGTCCCAGGTCTCGGAGCCGTAGGCGAGCTTTCCGGCCTTGGCCTTGGAGGAGAACTTGCGGAGCCTCTTGGGCTGAACGATGTGCTGGTTCCACACCGGAGCCTTGCTCTCGATGGCGGTCCAGTCGTAGACGCCGTACTCGCCGGTGAGGTCGGCGTGGAGCTGGGCGGCGTCGGCCGACGTGACGGTCCAGGCGAGGAGGTCGAAGCGGTTGATGGAGGCGACGACGGCGTATTCGGCGTTGAGGACGATGCGGCCCTGGTCGTCGATGACGACGCTGCCCCAGGGGCCGTGGCCAGCGGTCATGTGCCCGATGGCGTTGACGAAGGAGAGGTTCTTTCGTTCCGCGACCCGGATGGACTGCCATGGGATCCACGACCAGGCGCCGATGACGCCGGGCTCGGCGTAGACGATGCTGGCCTCGGTCTCGACCCGGTTGTGCAGCAGGTTGAACTGGATCTCGTCCTGCAGCCTGACCTTCGTGCCGAGCATGACCGCGGGCGTGTGCGTCAGGCCGATGGCCTGGAGGCCCTTGGTTCTCTGGTGGCCTGCGACCAGAGTGCCATCTGCGTTGAGGATGACGGGCTTCACAACGCCGTGGCGGCGCAGGGACGCCTGAAGCCGGACGAACGCCTCCTCACTGAGGCGGCGCGGGTTGTAGTCGGCGGGGCGAAGCCGGTCGAGCGGGTACGCCTCGTAGAACGTCGTGGTGGGGGCGCTGCTCATGCCGCCTCGCCCTCCTCGTGGGCCTGCTGCAAGACGTGCCAGCCGAAACCGAGGTCGCTGTTGGTGTCGTCCACGAACTTCGTGTAGATGGCGTTGAGGGCCTCGACCTCTTCGGAGGTGATCCGGACCCGTTTGGACTCCCACTGGAGGTAGCCCCACTGGAGGTAGTCGACGGTGGCTGCGGCGCCTGTGCCCGCGCCGTCGGAGGTGAGTTCCAGCGTCTCGGGAAGGGAGGTGTCGTCGAGGAGCCGGTCTACGCTCTCCCGGTCGTAGCCGGTACCGGCCAGGTCCGGGATCTCGGAGAGGATCTCGGCCAGGAGCACGCTGTCGTATCCGGCGAGGTCGTTGGTCCGGTTGTCGACGATGACGATGCGGGCCGCCGCGTCGTCGTCGACGTCGACCCAGGTGACGGCGATCTGTCCCCAGCCGAGCTGCTGGGCAGCCGCGTACGTGTGGTTGCCCGCCAGGATCTCGTTGTGGCGTCCCGTGTGGGTGCCCTTGTTGACGACGATCGCGCGGTACTGGCCGTTGACGGTCAGCGATTCGGCGATCGAGGGGAGGTCACCGTTGCGGGGGTTCCGGTAGTAAGGAGTGAGGTCCTCGGTGGGGACGGCGAGCGGCAGGAGCAGTTCGGGGATGTTGGCGGGCGTCGGGGTCACTGGGCGTCCCTTGTGTAGGCCGTTCCCCGCGCCCTACAGCTAGTTCAGACTAGACGATCACGCTGGGCCGCGGCGGTCGCCGGGGCGAGGGTTCAACTGGTCCGTTCGTCGCCGACCGCCCACCCATCGGTGGACGTGGTGGATGGCGGCGGCGACCAGCCCGCAGGCGGGGAATGCCAAGAGGCTGGCGAGAAGAGCCCCTCCGCCGCCGAGCTGTACAACGACCCAGGCGACAACGGCGATGGCCGCCATGAGCAGGACGGCCATCGCGTCTGCGACAAGGCGCAGGAGGGTGTGCATCATCGGTTGTTGCAGCCGCAGATGCCGGTGGGCAGGCACCAGGAATCACAGGATCGGCACCACACCGCACCAGGTACGGGAGGTGTCCGGCGGTCCGGTTCTGCGGGCGGTGCCTGCTTGGTGGTCATGCTCCATGTCGCTTTCTTCGTCGGGGAGTTGTGGCTGCTTTGAGTTCCGCGAGGTGCCGGGCCACGTCTGGATCCGGGTCTCCTGATACTTCGAGGCCAGGGTCACGTTCAGCGAGAGCCCTGATCGGTGTCCCGTCCCGCTCGACGAGGAGACGTTGGTACAGCTCGCGATCTTCTGGGTGTCCGGCGAAGTCCTCTGTGTTCATGGCGCTCCTGAGTGCGCGGGGACCCGCCCTCGGCGTGAAGCGGGGGCGGGTCCGGTCGTGATCGTGGATCTTGGCGGCGCTCCGGCGGCTCCGCTCGGGCGCGGGGCCGGTGCCTGGCGGGTAGGGCGCGGGGGATTGGCCACCCGCCAGGCACCGAAGGGGAGTGCCGCATGCCACGGCACGTTGGTGAGCCGGTTCCTTCGCTGAGGCCGCCCCCACCAACGAGATAGACCGTATCACGCAGCAGTGTTGGGATCTATTCCTTGCCATGGTGCAACCCCGTACTCGAATCCGTCGAGGGGCGCTGTGCCGTGGGCTGTCGGCGCATCCGTGAAGAACAGCCCCTGCTGGGTCGCTGTGGGCTTTGCAGTGAAGTCCTCCGGCCTGGGCGCCTGGGGGTTGAACTGAGAGGGCGGCGTGGGCTCTCGGACCGGGATGACGGCGACCACCGTGGACACACCGATCGGGAATGCGTCGTCGGGCAGTTCCGTGATCGTCCCTCGCGCCTCCTGAACCCGCGCCCGGAAGTCCTTGGCCTTGCGGTCGCTCCGGTAGGGGAGGCTGCCGTACATGACCGCCACGACTAGACCGCCCGGCTGGACGAAGCGCAACGCCCGCTGGACGTGCCGGATGTCCTGCCGGTCAGCGAACGGCGGGTTCATGATGACCCGCTGGTAGCGGCGCTGCACCTTCACGCTAAAGAAGTCGGCGGCCGTGACCTCGCGGGCGTAGTCGCCGGCGCGGATGTGCTCGGCGCGAGCGGTGTCGAGTTCGATGCAGTCGACAACGGCACCGCGGGCAGCTGCGGCCTTGGCGATGGCGCCGCGTCCGGCCGACGGCTCCAACACCTCGCAACCGGCTTCGAGTTCCGCCAGGTCCAGGAGCTGTTCGACAAGGGGCGCAGGTGTGGGGAAGTATCCTCGGTCGACGTCGGTGATCACCTCGCCCGTGGCTAGCAGTCCGGCGATGGCGTCGGCCGCGGCGAAGGGGAAGATGTGGGCACGCTGGTAGCGGTTCCAGGTGCCGCCGACCGCCTGAAGGGCCAGGTTGACCCGGTCGTACAGTTTCCGGTCGAGCGTGCCGTTGAGACGGAGCGTCAGACCGTCGACTGTGGCGGAGCGGATGACCTTGAGAACGTCGGTATCTATCTTCACGGTCGCGTCCTCACTCGCTGGCGGTCTTGGCCGTGGCGGCGAGCAGTGCCGCTTCCAGCTCGACTAGACGGGCCGTGACCATGAGGTGAGTGCGCACGTACACCGAACTACCGGCACCCTTCATGAGGTCGGAGGCGGCGATCAAGGTGAGGTTGTATGCCTCGTTCAGGGCGGCCCCGTCATTGTCACGGCGGGCCTTGAACAGGTGCGCCGCAGCCTCGCGGACGAGTTTGGCCACCTCGGAGTCGTACTCCTCAAGGGCGTTGGCCGAGGCCGGCACGTCGAACAGGTTGTGGTTGATGTTGCGCATGGTCCGGATGTCGTTCATCGCTGTGGGGCTCCATAGAGAAGGGGGCGGCCCACTGGGGGCCGCCCCGGGACGGACGGGTCAGGCTGCGACGGCGACCGGCTCGGCCACCGCCTCGGCCTCGGTGTCGTCCTCCTCCGGCTCCGCCGGGCTCTCGGGCTCCACGTCGGCGGCCGGGGCGGCCTCGGTCCCCGCGTCTGCGTCGGCGGCCGGGGCGGCCTCAGGCTCCGGGGCGGGCTCGGCCCGAGTCTCCGGCTCGGTGTCGCCCGCAGCCGGGTCCACCTGGGCGAGCACTGCGTCGGCCTCGGCCACCAGGTTGGGCGCTGCGGCGGCGGGGTTGACCATGATCTCGCTGGCGTCGGCGTGCGCCTTCGCCTGACGGAGCTGGAAGCGGGCCTTCTGCACGACGTCCGCGACCCGGTCCATCTGCTCAAGCCGCTTGCCGACCTCCCCAGCCAGGGTGCGGGCCAGCTCCATGGGGTCCGCCTTACCGATGCTGTCCAGCAGCGCCCACATCCCCTCGATGGCGTCGAGGTCGCTCTTGGTCTTGGCCTGCGCGCGACTCCGCTCGGCCTTCTCCTCGGGCGTCATCTCTTCGACGTCGACCATGGAGTCCTGCTTGGCCGCCTTCTCCTGCTTGCGCATGGCGTAGGCGATGTGGACGAGCTGGTTGTCGTTCTTGTCGCCCTTCTTCCAGTCCTGGAAGACCGCCTTCTGGTTGTCCTTCGAGAGCGCGGCGATCTGGACCGCCGCCTGAGTGCCGATGTGCCCGAGGTCGACGGCCGCCTGAATCTCGGGGCGCAGAGCGAGCAGGGCCAGACGCTGGTTGACGAACTGGACCGACTTGGAGAACGCCTTGGCGACACTCGCGGGCGTGGCGCCCTCCTCCTCGTCCAGGACCTTCTTGAAGCCGCGCGCCTCCTCCAGCGGGAGCATGTCCTCGCGGTTCAGGTTCTCGGCCATCGCCTTCTTGAAGGAGTCCATGTCGCTGATCTCGGTCTCACCCTCGGGCAGCAAGATCTTCGCCTCGATGGTGATGTTGTCCGCGAGTTCGTTGGCGCGGAAGCGGCGCTCGCCGGCCACGAGCTCATAGCCCTCCGCCACCTTCCGGACGACGATCGGCTGGAGCAGGCCGTGCTCCTTGATCGACTCGGCCAGCTCGTTCAGCGCGTCCTCGTCGAAGGTCTTGCGGGGCTGGTTCGGGTTGCGGTGGATCTGACGCATCTTCAGGGCGGCGTACTTGTGCGACATTTTGATCTCCAAGAGGTCGGTGGGGGCTTCTTCTTTCCCCCTTCCTTCTGGTTCTATTCTATATGCATTCACGGGGGAGGTCCACAATTTTCGAGGAGTTTTTGCAGGTCAGACGCGTGGGAGCGGGCCCCTTGCTGGGCCCGCTCTCGACTACTCGCATAGGTCAACTTGCAGTAGCACCACTCACGCGCTCCACGTTATAGCCGACCCGCTTCGGATCGACGACCGCCAGAGCCCCAAGCAAGCCGAGCGCCGCCTCGTCATCCAGAACGACGTTCCCCGTGCCACCCGACTCCTCCAGTCGGGCCAGCACTCGATCCAGCTCGATCCCCACCCGCATCCTCCTGGCATTACAGCGTCCCGCCCCGTAACGAACCGCCCACTTAGATCCCCACACAAGCGAGTTAGCGGCACACATCGAGGTCCATGTGGGCGCCTGTCGCGATCCTGCACCGTAGGAGGCGAAGTGGGGTGGCACCCCCGCATGCCGAGCACGCGCTTACTACGCTTTACGTTATAGATCTTGCTTCGAGCGTTACCTATTGTCAACCAACATAGACATTGCACTGCATCAGCAGCCACTGCCGCCCCGCAGCGATACTGAGTGCGCACACGTCCACCGTCCACCGCCAGGTCGGGCCTGCCCGCATCACGAGGAGTAGCCAGCACAATGCCGCTCGGCCCGGACACTCCCCTCTCCAGCAAACTCGCCGTACTGCTCAGCAGGAAGCGCGGCGCGGATGGGAAGACACCCAGCACGCGCGTCATCGCCGCCGCCACGGCCGAGACCCCCGGCGGCAAGCCGGCGATGACCCACCAGGTCGTGAACGACCTCCTGAACGGGGTCAAGGCGAACCCGTCGAGCGCCCAACTGGCCGGACTCGCAAGGGCATTCGACTGTCCGGTAGCTTACCTACTCCCCGGTTACAACGGACTGACGTCCCTATCGGTCTACGAGGAGTATCAAGACGCACGCGAGGCACTTCGACTCATCCACGACCTGGGCGAAGCCGGGGCTGCCGAACTTCTGGAGGCCGCCCGTGAGATCCGTCTGCGACACGGACACAGCGATCTCAATGTCCCGGAAGTGCCCGAGCCTCCTCCCCCAGCCGCGGAACCACCGCGGCCCGGCAGGCGGAGGCGTCTCAGCTTCACCGAAGCAGCCGAGCGCGCCGTCTCAGACCTGGAAGGAACCTGAACCAAATGGACGGCATAGTCTTCGGCTTATGCGCTCTGATCGGCCTGGTGGGCACCGTGCTCTCTGCTCGGGAAGCCTGGCGTCAGCGTGACCGAATCGACTACCGCGTAGCCCGTTTCACCCGAGCCGTGGCCATCGGCATCTGCACGGTGGGCGTCACCCTCGCCGTTCCGGCGATAGAGGACGTGATCGAGTCTGCTACCGGCATGAACAACGCCGCGAAGCTCGGGGCGCACATCTGCGCAGTCGTATGGTGCGGCAGCCTTCAGCTGATGCTCGTGGACTGGTCCTACAACCACGAGGTGTTGAAGGCCAGCCTGTACGCACGTGTCGCCTTCGGGGTATGCGTCCTCGCGGCGATGCTGCCCCTGTTCGTCGGCACCACCGACGAGACAGTGGAGTTCACGACCGAGTTCGCCACGGTGCCAGGCGTCACCGTCTACCTCCTGGTCTATCTGGCGTACGTGGCGATCACCTGCGGCGAGATCGCGTTCCTGTGCACCGGGATGACTCTCGTTGCCCGGCGCGCAGGACACGCTTGGACGGCTCGCGGCCTCGCCCTGTCGGCGATCTCCGCGCTCCTCGGAGTGGCCTACGCCGCCAGCAAGGGGTCATACCTGGTGACCCACTATCTGGGCCATCCGTGGCCGCTGCGGTACGAGGAGATCGCTTCCCCGCTCCTGGCCGGGCTCGCCGTGATCTCGCTGATCACGGGGCTGACCATGGCGATGGTAGGCAGGCGGCTCGCATCGCGGGTGGCGGCCTCAGCCACCTGACATGCTGGACAGCTTGCGCCAGTGAAGGACGACTCGTCCCGGCTCGATTGTCCGGACGCCGCGGGCGCTCGCGGGGAACACCTCGATCTTCTCCAAGAGAAGCAACGTGATGGCTCGCTTCGACGCGGTGGGTGCGCTGTTCCACCACTTGACCAGGTCCTTGGCATGGCCGAGTGAGAAGTTCGCCATCTGCTCCGCGTAGCGAAGGCGCGGACGGATGTCCTTGAGGTTGACCGCGATCTCGCGCTCCCCGGCTACCAGTGCCTCGCTGCTGATCTCGCGGTTGCCGTAGAGCCTCCCAAGCTCCGACTGGCGGCCCTCCAGATCCCTGATGTCCCGCGTGAGGTCCTCAACCTGCTTGCGCACGGCGGCCTGGGCCTTGGCGATCGAGGCTCGGATGCCGGGCTTGAGGAGTTCCGCCACGACGTATTCTCCGACGTGGTTCTCCAACAGCTCGGCATCGATCCGGACCTCACCGCAGCCACCGTGCCCGTTCTTGTCCTTCGGGCGGCAGCGGTATCCGGGCGTACCCGAATTGGTACGGGCGCCCCCGAGATCCTGTGTGCACTTGCCGCACGTGCTGCCCCCGCCAGTCAGGAGGTAGTCGTACGCGGGCTCTGCATCCTTCGTACTGCGAGCCTTCTCCCGCTCTAGAAGAGCCTCGAACTCTTCGCGCGTGATAACTCCGGGGTGACCCGCGTCGACGAGTTCGCCGTCATCGTCGTAGCGCAGTCCGGCGATCGCCGGGTTGCGGAACAGCCGTCCGACCGACGCGTCCTTCCACTCCCCGCCGAGCGTTCCCCGGTAGCCCTCGCCGTTCGCCCATACTGCAACGTCCTGGTTGGACTGATTGCTCAGCGCCCGGCTCACCATCTGGCGGAGCGGGTCCACTTCGTCGTCACGTAGCCGACGACGTGAGGCGTCATCGAAACCGTAGAGCCGTGGCATGCGGTGGTCCGTTCTCGTCTCGTGCGCCCGTAGCCGCCTGATCCTAGGCCACGGCATATGTCGAGCTATGGCCCAGCGAGACCGACAGACTCAGGGCTACACAGATCACTGCACCAATGGCGTCACCCCGAGTACTTGCCAGAGTGCAGCAGTGGGGACTCTCACCGTGCCGCCCAGGGGGAGCGTCTGCACGGGGAAAGACCCCTCCTTGATCAAGTTGTAAGCCTTGTGCGTGCCGATCCCGAGTGCTCGCGCAGCCGTCGCAACGTTCACGGTGGGCGGCAGCGCGAGTAGTTCCTCCAAGGTCATCGAACTGACCCCGGCGTCCGTAGCTACAGATGCGTCCTTCGTTGTCATTCCCGTTGTCGCGTTCTCCCCCACGCCAACGTGCCATAAGGATACGCCAACACTGGAGTGTTGGGGCAAGATAGGCATTGGTTCGACAAGGACCGGCACAAAAGATCCACATGCCACGACGCGGGGAGAAGCGTGTCAGACATCAGCTACTTCAAACGCTGCCAGTGCAAGGCGCCGGCGACGGACGACGAGGGGGAGCCCATATTCAAGACCGACGGTTCACGGAAGATGAAGGACATCGGCCAGTCCTGCCCCAAGCTCACGAGCAAGGGCCACGGGACGTGGTACTTCGCCTTCGACGTAGATCCCGGAGAGGGGGGCAAGCGGCAACGCGCGCGGCGGGGCGGGTTCGCGACCAAGGACGCGGCGAAGGAGAAGGCCGCCGAGGTGTACCGCGAAGCTTTCGGCGGGACCGACGTGCTCAGCGATACCACCGTCGGTGAAGACCTGCGGTCCTGGCTCAAGCGTAAGAGGAGCCTGGCCCGTACCACGCGCCACGGCTACGAGGAGCACATCGACCTCTACCTCGAACCGCACCTCGGTCACGTCAAGCGGCGCGACCTCAGGCTGCGCCACATCGAGGCCATGTACGACGCGATTGAGCGTCAGAACGCCGAGCGGCTGCTCCACCACGCCAAGGTGGTCGAACTGCAGGAAGCTCGGGACGCCGCCTACACGACCTGGGTGCGCGCCGCGGGCAAGAAGGAGGAGCGCCGTGTCGCACGCCGTGCCTACCTGGATGCCAACGCCGCGCTGCGGGAGGGTCGCAAAGGCAAGCGGAAGATCACCAGCGCCGCGACGATGCACCGGATCAACGCCACCCTTAGCTCATTCCTGGGCATCGGCATCAGGCGAGGCGAGTACTCAACCAACTGGGCCCAGCTCGTCGAACTTCCAGCAGCCAAACGGCCCAAGCCACTGGTGTGGACACCAGAGCGGGTCGAACAGTGGAGACGGACGGGCGAGAAGCCAGGCCCCGTCATGGTCTGGACCCCGGAGCAAACGGGCCAGTTCCTCGACTTCGTGAGCGACGACCGGCTCTACCCCCTTTGGCACACCTTCATCTTCCTCGGCCCACGACGCGGTGAGATGTGCGCCCTGCCGTGGCCGGAGGTGCACCTGACGAGCCGCTGGCTCCGCGTCTCTGCTCAGATCGTCGAAGTCGCGTACCTGCTGTACGGCGAACCCCCGAAAGCCGACAGCGTCCGCACGATCTCCATGAGCGCAGAGTCGGTGGAGGTGCTTCGCGAATGGCGGATCACCCAGGAGAAGGAACGCACGCAGTGGTCCGGTGCGCAGGCTTGGACCGAGTCGGACCGGGTCTTCACCCAGGAGAACGGCGAGCCGTACCACCCGGACTGGATCAGTCGGCGCTTCAAGAGGCTGGTCGAGCTGTCCGGGCTTCCACCCGTCCGCCTTCATGATCTGCGCCATATCTCCGCCACTCTGTCGCTACTCGCGAAGAACGACATCAAGGTGGTGCAGGAGCGACTGGGCCACAGTTCCCGTCAGATCACGTCGGACACGTACACCAGCGTCCTGCCCCAGCTGATGACCGCCGAGGCGGAGTCGACCATCGCCACGGTGCCCCGCGCCGAGCGCAAGGCCAGCCCCAAGAAGAAGGACCAAGACGGGGCTGAGACCTCTGAGGACTCCACGGCAACCCCCGAGGCGGAGGATTCGGCCCCTGAAGAGGGCCCCGCGCAGGCGGCGTGACCCTCTGGCCCCTGGCTGGCCCCTGGATCATGATTCCTTGATCCACTAGAGCCGCCAAGATCCCTCAAGTCGCCCAGCCCCCCAGCTAAGTTGCTGGTCAGAAGGTTTCTCCTCGCGTAGCGAAGAGTGGGGCGGGTGGGACTCGAACCCACGGCCGACGGATTATGAGTCCGCTGCTCTAACCGGCTGAGCTACCGCCCCATAGCGGCGTGTCGCGTACATGTGTGCGCGCCGTCTGCCGCAGCATAGCCGCTCATACGATCTCCTGCTTCGGGTGGTCGGCTTCGCACGCAGTCCACGAGCACGAGGACTGCGGCCGCGCCATGCCCGGTTCCCCGGGACATGAAAAAGGACCCCTACGGGGTCCTCTTTCAGCATGCTCTCCCGACTGGACTCGAACCAGTAACCTGCCGGTTAACAGCCGGCTGCTCTGCCAATTGAGCTACGGAAGATCGAAGCTCCCCCGACTGGACTCGAACCAGTAACCTGCCGGTTAACAGCCGGCTGCTCTGCCAATTGAGCTACGGAGGATTGCCTCGTTGCATCGAACGTGGCTCCCTGGGTATTCGCCAGGGGGCGGGCGGTCGCTGCGACACATACATTAGCGCAAGCAGGGGGGTGCTCCGCCAATCGGTTCCCCCCTGGCACCGATGCCGCACCGGAGACCTACACGAGGGAAGGGTGGCCGCCATGCGCTACCGGCTCACGTTCGTCGTCGGACTCGCTCTGGGTTACGTGCTGGGCACGAAGGCCGGACGCGAGCGCTACGAGCAACTGAAGAAGTCCGCACGCCAGGTCGCGCAGAACCCCGCCGTCCGCAACACCGCGGAGACGGCGGCGCAGCAGGGCCGTCAGTACGCGGGCAAGGCGTACCACGTGGTGAGCGAGAGGGTCGGCGACCGGGTCCCGGACTCGGTGGCCCAGCGGGTCCGCTCCCTGCGCGAACGCAACACCAACGGCACAGCAGAGGACGACTGGGGCACGAGCAACACCTGACAGCACCTGTGTGCGGGGGCGCGCGACCAGCCACAACGTGCCCTCGCCCGACCATCCGCACGTACCCCTGCGGCGCCCATGGCCGCAACCGGTGCGGCGGTACGGCAGAATTTTGGCCATGGGGATAGTCGCCGGGTTGGACAGTTCGCCCGATTTCACTCGTATCGTCGTCTGTGACTCTGACACGGGTGCCGTGCTCAGGCAGGGCTACGCACCGCATCCGTTGGAGAACGCCGACGGCGGTTCGCGGCCTTCCGATGTCGATCCGCAGGCCTGGCTGCTGTCCCTCGGTGAAGCCGCCGGCGGCGGGCTGCTGGAGGGCGTGCAGGCCATCGGCGTGTCCGCGCAGCAGAACGCGGTGGTGCCGCTGGACTCCCAGGGCAACACGGTGCGGCCGGCGATGGCCGGCGCGGACAAGCGGGCGCAGGTCGCGGCGGCCGATCTGGTCGACGCGCTCGGCGGGCGCGAGGCGTGGGCGCAGGCGGTCGGCAGTGTGCCGCAGGCCGCGCAGCCGGTGGCCAAGCTGCGCTGGCTCGCCAGGACCGAACCCGAGGCCGCCCAGCGCACCGCCGTCCTGCTGCAGGCCCACGACTGGCTGGTGTGGCAGCTGCTCGGGCGCCCGGTGAGACGGACCACCGATCGCGGTGGGGCTTCCGGGACCGGGTACTGGTCGGCCGCCACCGGCGCCTACCGGTCCGATCTCGTCGAGCTGGCGCTCGGTCACCAGGTCATGCTGCCCGAGGTGATCGGGCCCTCCGACGCGGCCGGTACGACTCCGGAGGGGCTGCTGATCTCCGCCGGGACCGGCGAGACGATGGCCGCCGCCTTCGGGCTGGGGCTCGGCCTGGGGGATGCGGTGGTGTCGCTCGGGGCTTCCGGGTCCGTGATGGCCGTGCATCCCGACGCGCTGGTCGACCAGAGCGGGATGATCACGTCTTTGGCGGACGCCACCGGCATGCACCTGCCGGTCGTCACCACGCTGAACGCCGTACGGACGTTGCGCGGGGCCGCCGAGATGCTGGGGCTCGCCGATCTGGAGAGCCTGTCCGACCTGGCGATGAAGTCGACGCCGGGGGCGCACGGGCTGGTGCTGCTGCCCTATCTGGAGGGTGAGCGGACGCCGAATCTGCCGCACACCGCCGGGACGCTGGCGGGTCTGCGGCGCGAGTCGATGAAGCCGGAGCATCTGGCGCGGGCCGCGTTCGAGGGCATGCTGTGCGGGCTCGCGGACGCGCTCGACGTGATGCGCGGCCGGGGTGTGGAGGTGCGGCGGGTCTTCCTGCTGGGGGCGGCGGCCGAGCTGTCCGCCGTGCAGGCCTCGGCGCCCGCGCTGTTCGGCGCGCAGGTCGTCGTACCGCAGCCGGCGGACTACGCGGCGATCGGCGCGGCCCGGCAGGCCGCCTGGGCGCTGGGGGTGTCGCAGGGGACCCTGGACCCGCGTACCCCGCCGGCCTGGCAGGGGGCGGCGGCGCAGGTCCTGGATCCCGGTGACGAGCTGGCGGTGGGACAGGCCGTGCGGCAGCAGTTCGTGTCGGTGCGGGAGCAGACGCATCCGGGGGCGTTCCGGTCGTAGGAACGGTCGTAGGAACGTAAGACTCCGGTATGAGCCGGGCCCGGAAGGCCGTACGAAGCACTGCTGTCGGCTTAATCGGTTGAGGTAACACGGGTGGAGTGTCCGACGATAGGGGCCAGGGGCAACCAACCCACCCCGCCCCCACCGCCGACTCCGAGAGACCGAGCGTGCTCATACGACTTCTGCGGACCTATCTCAGGCCCTACAAGAAACCCATCACCCTGCTGGTGCTGCTGCAGTTCCTGCAGACCTGCGCCACTCTCTACCTGCCCACGCTGAACGCGGACATCATCGACAGCGGCGTCGTGCAGGGCGACACCGGCTACATCCTCTCGTTCGGCGCCGTGATGATCGGTATCTCGCTGGTGCAGGTCGTGTGCAACGTCGGTGCCGTGTACTACGGCGCGAAGACCGCCTCGGCGATCGGCCGGGACCTGCGGGCCGACATCTTCGACCAGGTGCAGTCCTTCTCGGCGCGCGAGGTCGGCCAGTTCGGCGCGCCCTCGCTGATCACGCGGACGACCAATGACGTCCAGCAGGTCCAGATGCTGGCCCTGATGACGTTCACGCTGATGGTGTCGGCGCCGATCATGTGCGTGGGCGGCATCGTGCTGGCGCTCGGACTGGACGTACCGCTGTCCGGGGTGCTCGTCGCGGTGGTGCCGGTGATGGGCATCTGCTTGACGCTCATCGTGCGCGCTCTGCGGCCGCTGTTCCGGTCCATGCAGGTGAAGCTGGACACGGTGAACCGGGTGCTGCGCGAGCAGATCACCGGCAACCGCGTCATCCGCGCCTTCGTGCGGGACGAGTACGAGCAGCAGCGCTTCCGCAAGGCCAACGCCGATCTGACCGACACCGCACTGGCCTCCGGCAACCTGCTCGCGCTGATGTTCCCGATGGTCATGACGGTGGTCAACCTGTCGTCGATCGCGGTGGTGTGGTTCGGCGCGCATCGCATCGACGGCGGGGAGATGCAGATCGGCGACCTGACCGCGTTCCTGGCCTATCTGATGCAGATCGTGATGTCCGTGATGATGGCCACCTTCATGTTCATGATGGTGCCGCGCGCGGAGGTCTGCGCCGAGCGCATCGAGGAGGTCCTCGGCACCTCGTCGAGTGTGGTGCCGCCGAAGGCACCGGTGCTGGAGCTGCGCCGGCACGGGCATCTGGAGCTCCGCGGGGCGGGCTTCCGCTATCCGGGGGCCGAGGAGCCGGTGCTGAAGTCGATCGACCTGGTGGCGCGGCCGGGCGAGACGACCGCCGTGATCGGTTCGACCGGCAGCGGCAAGTCGACGCTGCTGGGGCTGGTGCCGCGGCTGTTCGACGCGACCGACGGCGAGGTGCTCGTCGACGGCGTGGACGTGGCGACCATCGACCCGGTGCTGCTGGCGAAGACCGTCAGCATGGTGCCGCAGCGGCCCTACCTGTTCGCGGGCACGGTCGCCACCAACCTGCGCTACGGCAATCCGGACGCGACCGACGAGGAGCTGTGGCACGCGCTGGAGGTGGCGCAGGCCAAGGACTTCGTCGAGCGGCTGGAGGGCGGGCTCGACGCGCCGATCGCCCAGGGCGGCACGAACGTGTCGGGCGGGCAGCGGCAGCGGCTCGCCATCGCCCGCACCCTGGTGCAGCGGCCGGAGATCTACCTCTTCGACGACTCCTTCTCCGCCCTCGACTACGCGACCGACGCGGCCCTGCGTGCGGCACTGGCCCAGGAGACCGCCGAGGCGACCGTCGTGATCGTCGCCCAGCGGGTGTCGACCATCCGGGACGCCGACCGGATCGTCGTCCTCGACGAGGGCCGGGTCGTCGGGACCGGACGGCACCAAGAGCTGATGGCGGACAACGAGACCTATCGGGAGATCGTGCTCTCCCAGCTGACGGAAGCGGAGGCTGCCTGATGGCGGGGCCTGCAGGACGGATGATGGCCGGGACCGGCCCCGACCACCATTCGATGGACTTCAAGGGGTCGGGCAAGCGCCTCATGGCCCAGTTCAAGCCCGAGCGGCTGACCATCTACGCGCTGCTGATCTGCGTGACGGTGAGCGTCGCTCTGTCGGTCGTCGGGCCGAAGATCCTCGGCAGGGCCACCGACCTGGTCTTCGCGGGAATCATCGGCCGGCAGATGCCGGCCGGGTCGAGCAAGCAGGAAGTCCTCGACTCGATGCGCGAGCGGGGCGAGGGCTCCGTCGCCGACATGCTCCGCAGCACCGACTTCACCCCGGGCAAGGGCATCGACTTCGATGCCGTCGGCCAGGTGCTGCTGCTCGCGCTCGCCGTGTTCGTGGTGGCCGGTGTGCTGATGCTGGCGGCCACCCGGCTGGTGAACCGGGCGGTCAACCGGACGATGTACCGGATGCGCGAGGACGTGCAGACCAAGCTGTCGCGGCTGCCGCTGTCGTACTTCGACAAGCGGCAGCGCGGTGAGGTGCTGTCCCGGGCCACCAACGACATCGACAACATCGGGCAGACCCTGCAGCAGTCGATGGGCCAGCTCATCAACTCCCTGCTCACCATCATCGGTGTGCTCGTGATGATGTTCTGGGTGTCCTGGCTGCTGGCGCTGGTCGCGCTCGTCACCGTTCCGCTGTCGTACGTCGTCGCCACCCGCGTCGGCAAGCGGTCGCAGCCGCACTTCGTGCAGCAGTGGCGCACCACCGGCAAGCTGAACGCGCACGTCGAGGAGATGTACACCGGGCACGCCCTGGTGAAGGTGTTCGGCCGGCAGGAGGAGTCGGCGCAGCAGTTCGCCGAGCAGAACGAGGCGCTGTACGAGGCCGGGTTCAAGGCGCAGTTCAACAGCGGGATCATGCAGCCGCTGATGATGTTCGTGTCGAACCTGACGTACGTCCTGGTCGCGGTGATCGGCGGGCTGCGGGTGGCGGCCGGTGCGCTGTCCATCGGCGATGTGCAGGCCTTCATCCAGTACTCGCGGCAGTTCTCGATGCCGCTGACGCAGGTCGCGTCGATGGCGAACCTGGTGCAGTCGGGGGTCGCCTCGGCCGAGCGGGTCTTCGAGATCCTGGACGCGGAGGAGCAGGGCGCGGACCCGATGCCGGGCGTGAAGCCCGAGGAACTGCGCGGGCGGGTGGCGCTGGAGCACGTGTCGTTCCGGTACGACCCCGACAAGCCGCTCATCGAGGATCTGTCGCTGAAGGTCGAGCCGGGTCACACGGTCGCGATCGTCGGGCCGACGGGAGCCGGCAAGACGACCCTGGTGAACCTGCTCATGCGGTTCTACGAGGTGTCCGGCGGCCGGATCACCCTCGACGGCGTGGACATCGCGCAGATGTCCCGGGACGAACTGCGCTCCGGGATCGGCATGGTGCTCCAGGACACCTGGCTGTTCGGCGGCACGATCGCCGAGAACATCGCGTACGGGGCGTCCAGGGAGGTCACCCGGGGCGAGATCGAGGAGGCAGCGCGTGCCGCCCACGCGGACCGGTTCGTGCGGACGCTGCCCGACGGCTACGACACCGTGATCGACGACGAGGGCAGTGGGGTCAGCGCCGGTGAGAAGCAGCTGATCACCATCGCGCGGGCGTTCCTGTCCGATCCGGTGATCCTGGTCCTCGACGAGGCGACGAGTTCGGTGGACACCCGGACCGAGGTGCTGATCCAGAAGGCGATGGCGAAGCTCGCGCACGGGCGTACGTCGTTCGTCATCGCGCATCGGCTGTCGACGATCCGGGACGCGGACACGATTCTGGTGATGGAGAACGGGTCGATCGTGGAGCAGGGCGCGCATGCGGATCTGCTGGCGGCCGACGGGGCGTACGCGCGGCTGTACAAGGCGCAGTTCGCGCAGGCGGTGGCCGAGGTGGACTGAGCGAGTTGCCCGGCGTCGGGGTGCCGCTGTCTGTGGGTCGGGAGCCGCCCCTGCGGCACGACTGCCCGCAGCTACGTATGCTGCAGCGGCACCCGGCGCTCAGTCCAGGTAGCCCCTCAACTGGTCTGCGAAAGCGTGGTCACGGAGTTTGTTCAAGGTCTTCGACTCGATCTGGCGGATCCGCTCCCGGGTCACGCCGAAGATGCGGCCTATCTCCTCCAGGGTGCGCGGGCGGCCGTCGGCGAGGCCGTAGCGGAGTTGTACGACCTTCCGCTCCCGCTCCCCGAGGGTCGACAGCACCGCTTCCAGGTGCTCCCTGAGCAGCAGGAACGCCGCGGACTCGACGGGTGATGCGGCGTCGCCGTCCTCTATGAGGTCGCCGAGGGCCACGTCGTCCTCCTCGCCCACGGGGGCGTGCAGGGAGACGGGTTCCTGGGCCAGGCGCAGGACCTCGCTGACCCGCTCCGGGGCCAGGTCCAGGTGGGCGGCGACCTCTTCCGGCGTCGGTTCGTAGCCCCGTTCCTGGAGCATGCGGCGCTGGACGCGGACGACCCGGTTGATCAGCTCGACGACGTGGACCGGGACGCGGATGGTGCGGGCCTGGTCGGCGAGAGCGCGGGACATGGCCTGGCGGATCCACCAGGTGGCGTACGTGGAGAACTTGTAGCCGCGGGCGTAGTCGAACTTCTCGACGGCCCTGATCAGGCCCAGGTTGCCCTCCTGGACGAGGTCGAGCATGGTCAGTCCGCGGCCGACGTACCGCTTGGCGACGGACACGACCAGCCGCAGGTTTGCCTCGATCAGGCGGCGCTTGGCCATGCGGCCCATCACGACCAGCTTGTCCAGGTCGAGGGCCAACTGGCTTTCCATGTCGGGGGTGTTGCTGAGCTTCTCCTCGGCGAACAGGCCGGCCTCGACGCGGCGGGCCAGTTCGACCTCCTCGGCCGCGGTGAGCAGCGGGATGCGGCCGATCTCCCGCAGGTACTGGCGGAACAGGTCCGAGGAGGGGGCGCCGTTGTCGGCGCGGCCACGGGGCGGCTCGGGAACCTCGACGGGTTCGGGGGCCTCGGCGCTGTCCAGCGCGTCGGCCGGCGGGGCCTCGGGCTCCGCCTCGGGGTGGTGCACGGCACGGTTCTGCGGCGGGACCGCGACCAGCGTGTCGGTCTCCGTGTCCGGTTCCGTGCCGTCGGTACGCGTGTCGGTCTGGGCGAGGGTCTGGGTCTGCACGGGGGCGACCTCCAGGATGATCGCTGCTGAGGTGTGCGGCAGCGCTGCTTCGGGAGCGGAGTCGACGGCCTCGCCGCTGTCCGTCCCGTACGCGATGAGCGGAACCGCGGGGGTGTGGGATCCGTTGGGGACGGATCGGCCGCGCTCCGAGGACTCAGGCACCGGAACCCAGTGTGGAGTACGACACATCGCCGCCACGAGGGGCGTGCGGGGACTTTTTGAGTCCGGTCCGTGACCGGGTGGTTACGGGTGACGTTCGCCGTCCGGCCTCAGAGTGCCGCGGGGCCCTGTTCCTGGAGTGCCCTGTCGTACCGCGTGAGGATCATCATCTCGTTCTGGATGGCGGCGACCTGGGCCGGGTCCGCGTTGTGGCCGAGCCTGGTCAGGGCGCTCTGGAGATCGGGGATACGGCGGGCCACCGCCCTGCGGCGTACGGTCACCAGCTGTTCGCCCGCGTAGTTCTCGTCGACCGTCTTGCGCATGATCGCCTCGACCGCGAGCTCCGTGACCATCGCGCGCACGGCGTCGTCCGGGGCCGCGTCACGGACCCGGACCAGGTACTCCTGCGGGTCCTGGGTGCCGTACTCGGCGCCGCCCGCGTCCATGATCGCCTGGCGTACGGCCGCGTAGGGCGGGGCGGTGAACTCGTCGATGCCGTACGCGTCGAAGGCCGGGGAGACCAGCTCGGGGCGTTGGAGGGCGAGCTTGAGGAGCTCGCGCTCGGTGGCGTAGACGGGGTTGCGGAGGTTGAGCGCCGGTCCTGACACGGCGGGCCGGGACGGGGCGTCGTACTGCTGTCCGCGGACCCGCTGCGGTGCCGGGCCCTGGCCGCCGCGGTCGCGGGCCCAACGGGCCAGCTGGGCGACCCGCTTGACGACGAACTGGGTGTCGAGGATGCCGAGCATGCCGGCGAGCTGCACGGCGACCTCGTGCTGGGCGCCGGTGTTCTTGATGCGGGCGACGATGGGGGCGGCCTCGTCCAGGGCGGCCGCCCGGCCCGCCGGGGTGTCCAGGTCGTAGCGGACGACGATCTGGCGCAGCGCGAACTCGAAGAGCGGGGTGCGGGGTTCGACCAGGTCGGCGACCGCCTCGTCGCCCTTGGCCAGGCGCAGGTCGCAGGGGTCCATGTTGTCGGGGGCGATCGCGATGTACGTCTCGGCGGCGAACTTCTGGTCGTCCTCGAAGGCGCGCAGGGCGGCCTTCTGGCCGGCCGCGTCGCCGTCGAAGGTGAAGATCACGCGGGCCGAGCCGTTGTCCATCAGCAGACGGCGGAGGATCTTGATGTGGTCGCTGCCGAAGGCCGTACCGCAGGTCGCGATCGCCGTCGTCACTCCTGCCAGGTGGCAGGCCATGACGTCCGTGTAGCCCTCGACCACGACCGCGCGGCTCGACTTGGCGATGTCCTTCTTCGCCAGGTCGATGCCGTAGAGGACCTGGGACTTCCGGTAGATCGCCGTGTCGGGGGTGTTGAGGTACTTGGGGCCGTTGTCCGTCTCGTAGAGCTTGCGGGCGCCGAAGCCCACCACTTCCCCGCCGATGTCGCGGATGGGCCACATCAGGCGGCCGCGGAAGCGGTCGATGGGGCCGCGGCGGCCCTCCTGGGAGAGGCCGGAGAGGAGGAGCTCCTTGTCGGTGAAGCCCTTGCCGCGGAGGTAGCGGGTGAGGTGGTCCCAGCCCTGGGGGCTGTAGCCGACGGAGAAGTGCTCGGCGGCGGACTGGTCGAAGCCGCGCTCGGCGAGGAACTTGCGGCCGGTCTCGGCCTCGGGGCTGGTGGCCAGCTGCTCCACGTACCACTGGGCGGCGACCTTGTGGGCCTCGACCAGGCGGATGCGTTCGCCGCGCTGGTGGGAGGGGTTGTACCCGCCCTCCTCGTAGCGCAGCGTGATGCCGGCCTGGGCGGCGAGGCGCTCGACCGCCTCGGAGAAGGAGAGGTGGTCGACCTTCATCACGAACGTGATGGTGTCGCCGCCCTCCTGGCAGCCGAAGCAGTGGAAGAGCCCCTTGCTCGGGCTGACCTGGAAGGACGGCGACTTCTCGTCGTGAAAGGGGCACAGGCCCTTGAGGTTGCCGCCGCCCGCGTTCCGTAGCTGGAGGTACTCGGACACCACGGCGTCGATCGGGACCGCGTCCCGTACCGCCTTCACGTCCTCGTCGTTGATCCGTCCTGCCACGCGTGAATTCTAAGGGTGCGGTGTGACAGTCGATCGCCTTCGTCGGGTCACGAGGCCAGGCTGTCCAGCGGAACGTGCGGGTCCGCGAGCGCCTCGGTGTCCACCTGAGCCTTGGTACGAATCAGCTGCTGGATGGGCTCTGTGACGTCCCACACGTTCACGTTCATCCCGGCCAGCACCCGGTTCTCCTTCACCCAGAAGGCGATGAACTCACGCTTTCCCGCGTCCCCCCGGATCACCACTTCGTCGTAGGACCCCGGGGGCGCCCAGCCGCTGTACTCCATCCCCATGTCGTACTGGTCGGAGAAGAAGTAGGGCACGCGGTCGTAGGTGAGCTCGCGGCCGAGCATCGCGCGGGCCGCCGCCGGACCGCCGTTCAGGGCGTTGGCCCAGTGCTCGACGCGCAGCCGGGCGCCGTAGAGGGCGTGGTGGAAGGAGGCCACGTCGCCGGCCGCGTAGATGTCGGGGTCGGAGGTGCGCAGCTGTTCGTCGACCATGACGCCGCCGCCGTGCGCGCGCTCGGCGATCCGCAGCCCCGCCGCCTCCGCGAGGCCGACACGCGGGGCCGCTCCGACCGCCGCGAGGACGTCGTGCGCGGGGTGCTCCTCGCCGTCGTCGGTGCGGGCCGCGAGGACCACGCCGTCCTGGCCGACGATCTCGGTCAGCCGGGCGCCGAAGTGGAAGCGGACGCCGTGCTCGCGGTGCAGCTCGGCGAAGAGGTTGCCGAGCTCGGGGCCGAGGGCGCCGTGCAGCGGGGTCGGCTCGGGCTCGACGACGGTGACCTCGGCGCCGTACTCGCGGGCCGCCGCCGCGACCTCCAGGCCGATCCAGCCGGCGCCGGCGATCACGATGTGGCCGTTGTCCCGGCCGAGGGCGGCCAGCACGCCCTTGAGGCGCTCGGCGTGGGCGAGGCGCCGCAGATGGTGGACGCCCGCGAGGCCGGTGCCCGGGATGTCCAGGCGGCGTGGCTCGGCGCCGGTGGCCAGAAGGAGCTTGTCGTAGCGGACGACGGTGCCGTCCTCGCCGAAGCGGACCGTCTTCGCGGTGCGGTCGACGGCGTCGACGGTCTGGCCGAGGTGCAGCTCGATGTCGTTGCGCGCGTACCAGGCCGGTTCGTGCACGAAGACGCTGTCGCGCTCCTCTTTGCCGAGGAGGTAGCCCTTGGACAGGGGCGGGCGCTCGTACGGGTGGTCGCGTTCGTCGCAGATCAGTATCACGCGGCCGGTGAAGCCCTCCGCTCGGAGCGTCTCGGCCGCCTTCGCGCCGGCGAGACCGCCACCGACGATGACGAATGTCTGATCCGCGTCGACCACTTGATGCCTCCTCGTAAGGGTGCCGCCACATGCGAGCGTCCCGCACGCAGCGTGATGCGGGAAGAGGGAGTGCCCCGTTCAGGCCACGGAGGGTCACGTTCGGGCTTGTTTCACGTCACTCCTACCTCGGCAGTCTCATAGGTGCCCCGTCAGGTGTGCGTGAAGCGAGCGGGCCGAGGCATCGGTCAGGGACGCGATCTGGTCGACGATCACCCGCTTGCGCGCGCGGTCGTCGGACGCCCGGTCGAACAGGGCGCGGAACTGGGGGTCCAGGCCGTCCGGCGCGCGGACGGTGAGCGCCTCGGCCAGCTCGGCGACCACGATCCGCTGGTCGGCGCGGAGCCTCTCCTGCTCGGCGCGCTGCATCACGTACCGGTCGGCGACCGCCTTGAGGACCGCGCACTCGAGGCGGATCTCGTGGGGTACGACCAGTTCGGCGGTGTAGCGGGTGAGCCGCCCGGTGCCGTACGCCGCGCGCGTGGCGGCCTCGGCGGCGAGGCAGAAGCGGCCGATGAGCTGGCTGGTGGCGTCCTTGAGACGGGCCTGGGCGACGGCCGAGCCGTCGTAGCCGTGAGGCCACCACTCCTGGTCCTGGAGGCGGTCGAGGGCCTCGGCGAGTTCGGCGGGGTCGGTGTCCTCGGGGACGTACCGGCCGATGGCGACCGCGAAGACCGCCCGGCGTTCCGGTTCGGCGTGCAGGCAGTTGGGGTCGATGTGGCCGGCGTGCAGGCCGTCCTCGACGTCGTGCACGGAGTACGCCACGTCGTCGGACCAGTCCATGACCTGGGCCTCGAAGGTGGTGCGGGTGCCGGGGGCGCCCTTGCGGACCCAGTCGAAGACGGGGCGGTCGTCGTCGTAGACGCCGAACTTCGGGGACTTCGGGTCGGTGGGGTGGGCGCCTCGGGGCCAGGGGTACTTGGTGGCGGCGTCCAGGGTGGCCCGGGTGAGGTTGAGGCCGACGGAGCCGTCGGCGGTGAAGCGCTTGGGCTCGATGCGGGTCAGGAGCCTCAGCGACTGGGCGTTGCCCTCGAAGCCGCCGCAGTCGTCGGCGAACTCGTTCAGTGCCACTTCGCCGTTGTGGCCGAACGGGGGGTGGCCGAGGTCGTGGGAGAGGCAGGCGGCCTCCACCAGGTCGGCGTCGCAGCCGAGGGCTGCGCCGAGTTCGCGGCCCACCTGGGCGCACTCCAGGGAGTGGGTGAGGCGGGTGCGGGGGCTGGCGTCCCAGACCTGGCTGCGGGTGCCGGGCGTTACCACTTGGGTCTTGCCGGCGAGTCTTCTGAGCGCGGAGGAATGGAGTACGCGGGCTCGGTCGCGTTGGAAGGCGGTGCGGCCTGGGCGTTTGTCCGGTTCGGTGGCCCAGCGGTCGACTGACGTCGGGTCGTAGCCGGGGGGTGGGATGTGGTTCTTGTGTGCGGGGTCGGTGCCTTCCATGTCTCGACAGTAAGCGCAGGTGGTGAAAATTGGGGTGCGCCTTCTCGTCTGCCGAGTCCTGTTGTTTCGCGGGTGCGGGTGCGTCGTGGCTTGTCGCGCAGTTCCCCGCGCCCCTAGGTGGACATCCCCGTCCGGCGCCTTTAAGCCGAGGCCAGTGCCGGTGCCGTTGTCATCGCCGTTGCCAAAGACTGGTCGTAGCGGTGCAGTACCAGGCGGGCCATTGCCGGGTGGGTGCCCAGGGGCGCCGCGGCTATCCACCTGGCCGCTTCCGCGCACTGGGTGGCGAAGAGGCCGGGGGCCGTGAAGTAGGAGGCCACCGCTACTCGGTCGCGGCCTCGGGCTGCGAGGGCGCGGATCGCCGTGTCGACCGTCGGGGCAGCGGCGGAGGCGTAGGCCGGGACTACCGGTACGCCCAGGCGTTCCGCGAGGAGGTGGGCCGTGCGGCCCGTGTCGATCGCCGCCTCCGGGTCGCGGGAGCCGGCCGCGGCGAGGACGACCGCGCTGGAGCGGCGGGTGGTGTCGTCCATGCGGGTGCGCCAGCCGGCCTCGACGAGGCGGGCGTGCAGGGTCTCGACGAGGAGGGGGTGCGGGCCGAGCGGGGCGGCCACGCGCGTGTGTGCCCGGGCGGCGGCGGCCATCTCGGGGATGTCGCGCTTGACGTGGTAGCCACGGCTGAGGAGCAGCGGTACGAGGACGGCGTCGCCGGTGCCGAGGGAGGCGAGCGTGTCGGGGAGCAGGGGCTCGTTCAGCTCGATGTGGCCGAGGTGCACGGGCAGACCGGGACGCAGCTCGCGGACGCGCTCGATGAGCGTGTGGACCGTGCTCAGTGTGCGCGGGTCGCGGCTGCCGTGGGCGACCAGGACGAGCGCGGGCGGCTCGGGGCGTCGGCGGCCGTCGAGGGAGACGAGGCCGAGCTGGGTGGCGAGCTGGCTGCTGATCCGGTTCATGATGTGCGCCGTACTGTCGAGGTCGGCCCCCGGAAGCGGCTGGGCTCCGATGGGGAGGGTCGTGGTCTTCTCACGCGGAGTCTTCTCACGAGGAACGTTCGACTTGCTCGTCTTGCTCGTCGCCGTCATGAACCGATAGTGGCGGCGGGAGGTTGCCACCCCGTTGCACGGGAATGACGGGTGTTTTCGGGGGGTTCACGGTGGGGTGCAGGGGGTGTGTGAGGTGTTGTGACCTGCGGTTTCCCAGGCCGGAGTGAAGCTGGTCACGTAGGTGTGGGCGAACCGGGGGGCCTTACAGGACGTCTCTGACTGTCGAAAGCCGACCGGGGAGGGACCGTCCGATGCGACTGCCGAAGCCGCGCAGAGTGCTGCTCGGGCCGCTGCTCAGACAGCTGCACAGGCCGCGTCTGCCGCGCACCCGTGCCGGGCAGCGGCGGCTGGTGCAGGCCGTGATGGCCGGGTGTGTGCTGGCGCTGCTGCCGGCGACCTGGATGTACGCCGTGACGGGCGACCGGCTGCGGACGGCGGCGGACGTGCCGCGCACCGAGGTCGCCGTCGTGTTCGGGGCCGGGCTGTGGGACGGGGAGCCGTCGCCGTATCTGGCCCACCGGCTGGACGCGGCGGCGCAGCTGTACCGGGAGAACCGGATCGAGGTCGTCCTGGTCACCGGTGACAACAGCCGCGAGGACTACGACGAGCCGGACGCGATGCGCACGTATCTCACGCGGCACGGCGTGCCGGACGGGCGGATCGTCAGTGACTACGCCGGCTTCGACACCTGGGACTCCTGTGTCCGTGCGAAGAAGATCTTCGGCGTGGACCGGGCCGTGCTGATCAGCCAGGGCTTCCACATCCGGCGGGCGGTCGCGCTGTGCCAGGCGGCGGGGGTCACGTCGTACGGCGTCGGGGTCGACGCGGTGCACGACGTGACCTGGTACTACGGGGGTGCCCGGGAGATCGTCGCGGCCGGGAAGGCGGTTCTGGACGCCGTCTTCCGGCCGGATCCGCGCTTCCTCGGGCCGAAGGAACCGGGGGTGACCGACGCGCTCGCCGGCGGTCGTTGACGACGCGCCTCACGGCGGCGGACCGGCGGCGGGGAGGTCGCCGTGCCGGGCGCGTAACAGGGAGCCCCCGTCCGCGTAACACGGCGGAAGCACGCTGAGAGGCATGCAGAACACCGCGACGCCCACGCACTGCCCGTACTGCGCCCTGCAGTGTGGGATGAATCTGACGGCCACTCCGGACGGGACCGTCGAAGTGAGCGAGCGCGCGGATTTCCCGGTGAACCGGGGCGCGCTGTGCGGCAAGGGCCGTACCGCGCCCGCGGTGCTCTCGTCCGGGGTGCGGCTGACCTCCCCGTTGGTGCGCTCCGAGGGCACGCTCGTGCCCGCCTCCTGGGACGAGGCACTGGACCGGATCGCCGAGGGGCTGTCCCGCACGCGTACGGAACATGGTCCGGACGCGTGCGGGGTCTTCGGCGGGGGCGGCCTGACCAACGAGAAGGCGTACACGCTGGGCAAGTTCGCGCGCGTGGTGCTCCGGACCTCCCAGATCGACTACAACGGGCGCTTCTGCATGTCGTCCGCGGCGGCGGCCGGCATCAAGGCCTTCGGCCTGGACCGCGGCCTGCCCTTCCCGCTGGAGGACATCCCGAAGACGGGCTGCGTGATCCTCGTGGGGTCCAACCTCGCGGAGACCATGCCGCCGTCCCTGAGGTTCTTCAACGAACTGCGGGAGAACGGCGGCACCCTGATCGTCATCGACCCGCGCCGCACGAAGACCGCCGAGCAGGCGGACCTGCACCTGGCGCCCCGGCCGGGGACGGACCTGGCGCTGGCGCTCGGGTTGCTGCACCTGGTCGTCGCCGAGGGGCGGGTCGACGAGGAGTACGTCCGCGAGCGGACCACCGGCTGGGAGGAGGCGCGGGCGGCTGCGATGGCGCACTGGCCGGAGTACGTGGAACGGATCACGGGGGTGTCCGTTCCGCAGCTCCGCGAGACCGTGCGGATGTTCTGCGAGCCCGAGTCGGCGATGGTGCTCACCGCCCGCGGGCCCGAGCAGCAGTCCAAGGGCACCGACACCGTGGGAGCCTGGATCAACCTGTGCCTGGCGACCGGCCGCGCGGGGCGCCCGCTGTCCGGGTACGGCTGTCTGACCGGGCAGGGCAACGGGCAGGGCGGGCGCGAACACGGCCAGAAGGCCGACCAGCTGCCCGGCTACCGCAAGCTGGACGACCCGGCGGCACGCCGGCATGTCGCCGGGGTGTGGGGCGTGGACCCCGACAGCCTTCCCGGGCCGGGGCGCAGTGCGTACGAGCTGCTGGACGCGCTGGGTACGGACATCAAGTCGCTGTTGCTGATGGCCTCGAACCCGGTGGTGTCCGCGCCGCGCGCCGCCCACATCGAGGAGCGCATCAAGTCGCTGGACTTCCTGGCGGTGTGCGATGTCGTGCTGTCGGAGACGGCCGCCCTCGCGGACGTCGTCCTGCCGGTCACGCAGTGGGCGGAGGAGACGGGCACCATGACCAACCTGGAGGGCAGGGTGCTGCTGCGCAAGCAGGCGATCACCCCGCCCGAGGGCATCCGCAGCGACCTGGAAGTGATGCACGAGCTGGCCGCCCGGCTCGGCGTGGAGAAGGGCTTCCCGACCGACCCCGAGGAGGTCTTCGAGGAGCTGCGCCGGGCCAGCGCGGGCGGGCCGGCCGACTACTCCGGGATCACCTACCGCAGGCTCGCGGAGGAGAACGGGGTGTTCTGGCCGTGCCCGGCGGCCGAGACCGACGACTCCGAGGACGCCTCCCTGGATGCCCGCGGAGCCGACGACCCGGCGCAGGAGCAGGACGACGACCTCGCCGCCGCCGTGCACCCCGGCACCCCCCGCCTCTTCCTCGACCGCTTCGCGACCCCGGACGGCCGGGCCAGGTTCGTCCCCGTCGCGCACCGGGCCATCGCCGAGGAGCCCGACGACGAGTACCCGGTGCTGCTGACGACCGGGCGGGTCGTGGCGCAGTACCAGTCCGGCGCCCAGACCCGCCGCGTCGACGAGCTGAACGCCGCCGCCCCCGGCCCCTTCGTGGAGCTGCACCCGCGGCTGGCGGAGCGGCTCGGCGCGGCCGAGGGCGACCCGGTGGCCGTGGTCTCCCGGCGGGGCCGGGCGGTGGCGCCGGCGCGGATCACGACCGCGATCCGCCCCGACACCGTCTTCATGCCCTTCCACTGGTCCGGCGAGGGCCGCGCCAACACGCTGACGAACCCGGCCCTCGACCCGACCTCCCGCATGCCGGAGTTCAAAGCGTGCGCGGTACGGCTGGAGGCCGTACGCGGGTGAATCCCGCTATGCGGCCTTGAGGACCGTCGCCGCGTCCGCCCCGTAGGCCGCGAGCTCCGCCTCGGTGAAGTCACGTGTTTCCATGAAGCCGAGGCCGACCACCGCGAGCAGCCGGGTGTCGTCCGCCGGATCGAAGACGGGGAGCGTGAGGGAGCCCTTCGCCCGGGCGGCGCGGCCGCCCGGGACGGCGACCCCCGTCGTGTCGGTCTGGAAGTCGGAGACGGCGACGGGCGCCCGGCGCTCGGCGGCGGTTCCGGCCATGCCCTTGCCGACGGGGATGACGGCGGTGTCGTTCTGCACCGACGGCGGCAGGTTGTGCGCGGCGACGAGCACGATCTCGCCCTCCGTCGCGGCAGGCCCGGACAGATGGACCGATCCGACGAAGCCGCCGTTGCGTTCGACGAAGGCGGCGAGCCATTCGCGCACTTCGGGGCGGGCGTTCTTCAGGGCCGTCTCGTTCAGCGTGGTGGGGGTGGAGGTGGGCATGGGGGGGGCGCCTAACTTTTCAGAGTCCCGCGAGGCGCAGGAGCAGGGGTTTGATCTCGGTCGCGGCGAACTCGGGCCGCGCCGGGCCGGGTTCGGAGCACAGCAGTACGGGGCTGTATTCCGGGTCGTCGGGCAGGCGGCCGTGGCTGCCGCGTACGCCGGACGGGTCGAGCGGGACGGTCCGCAGCCGGTAGCGGAAGCCGAGCTTCTTGCGGGCGACCTGGCCCACGGCCCGCAGCTTCACCGCCGGGACCGTCTCGTCGTAGAGCAGCTCGGCCGGGTCGTAGCCGGGCTTGCGGTGGATCTCGACCTGGCGGGCGAAGTCGGGGGCGCGGTCGTCGTCCAGCCAGTAGTAGTACGTGAACCAGGCGTCGGACTCGGCGACCGCGACCAGCTCGCCCGAACGCTCGTGGTCCAGGCCGTGTGCCGCTTTGCCCGCCGCGTCCAGGACCTGGTCGACGCCGTCGAGTTCACCGAGGATCTTGGCGACCTCGGCCTCGTCCCCCGGATCGCGCACGTAGACGTGGGCCACCTGGTGGTCGGCGACGGCGAAGGCGCGCGAGGTCCAGGGGTCGAGGTACTCCATGCCGTCCTGGGTGTAGACGTCCAGGAGCCCGGCGCGGCGCAGGGCGCGGTTGATGTCGACGGGCCGGGAGACCGGGGTGATGCCGTACTCGCTGAGCGCCACGACGGTGGCCCCGGCGGCGAGGAAGTGGTCGATCAGCGGGCGCAGGGCGTCGTCGAGTCGGCGAGCCTCGCGGGCGGTGGCCGCCGAGTCCGGTCCGGTGCGCTGCGGCTCGTAGTCCAGTTGCGGAATGTAGACGAGGGTCAGGTCGGGGTCGTGCTCGTCGAAGACCTGGCGGGCGGCGCCGAGGATCCACTGGGTGGAGGGCATGCCGGCGTTCGGGCCCCAGTAGGTGAACAGGGGGAACGGGCCCAGCCGGTCGGTGAGTTCGTCGTGCAGGGACGGCGGCCAGGTGTAGCAGTCGGGTTCCTTGCGGCCGTCGGAGTAGTAGACGGGGCGTGGGGTCACCGTCCAGTCGACGTCGGCACCCATGGCGTACCACCAGCAGATGTTGGCGACCTTGTAGCCGGGCTTGGTCCTTCGGGCCGTGTCCCAGATCTTCTCGCCGCCGACGAGGGCGTTGTGCTGGCGCCACAGCAGGACCTCGCCGAGGTCGCGGAAGTACCAGCCGTTGGCCACCGCGCCGTGCGTGGACGGGGGTTCGCCGGTGAGGAAGGTGGACTGGGCGGTGCAGGTGACGGCGGGCAGGGTGGTGCCGAGGCGGGCCCGGAAGCCGCGGTCGCCGAGGGCGGCGACGGCGGGCATGTGCTTCAGCAGGGTGGGGGTGAGGCCGACGATGTCGAGGACGACGAGCCGGTTGGTGTTCGGGGGTTCCGAGGTGTGCGGCGTTCGCGGGGCTTCGGTCATGAGGGGTCCTCCTTGAGGCCGAGGGCGGTCAACCGGTCCCTGGCCCAGGCGAGTTCGGCGGCGATGCCCTCGGCGAGGTCCGCGGGCGGGCGGGGCAGCACGGACCAGGTGTAGGTCTCGACCTCGATGTGGTCGCAGACGGCGGTCGGTCCGCCGAGGAGTCCGTCGAGGACGGTGGTGAGCTGTCCGGCGGTGGTGCGCAGCGGTGGCTCGGGGTCGGTGTGCAGCGGGGCGTGGAAGTGCACCCGCCAGGATCCGGTGTCGTCGGGGAGGCCGCCGGCGAGGGCTTCCGGGAGGTCGTCGACTCCCTCGACCGACCCGTGGGTTGTCGTGCGGGTCTGGTGCAGGAACCGGCGCTCGGCGAGTTCGCGCAGCGCGGTGCGGGCGTCCGGGTCCGCCGGGTCGGGTGCCTCCACCGCGCAGGACGCCTGGAGCTTGACGACCGGCAGGCCGCCCTCGGCGAGCCGGCCGAGCGCCTCGTCCGGTTCCTCGAACTGCACGGCGAGATGGCAGGCGTCCAGGCAGATCCCGAGGTGTTCGTGGTCGAGGTCGCCGAACTCCCGTACGGCCTGCTCGGTGGTCTCCACGACGCAGCCCGGCTCCGGTTCGAAGCCGACCCGGACGGGGCGGCCGGTCCACGCTTCGAGCCCGGCGAGCCCGATGGCCAGCCGGTCCAGGGCGCGGCGGGCCGCGTCGGAGCGCTCGCGGGGCCACGGCGTGCGCCAGCCGAGCGGCAGGGTGGAGACGCTGCCCCGGCGGGCGTCGTCCGGGAGGAGGGCGGCGAGGACGCGGGCGCAGTCGATGGTGTAGTCGAACCGCGCCTCGTCCGCCCAGTCGGGAAGGTAGACGTCCTTCTTGACGACCTCGCGGTGGAATCCCTCGTACGGGAAGGCGTTGAGGGTGACGGTTTCCAGGCCGCGCGCGGTCAGCTCGGCCTTGAGTCTCGCCAACGCGTCCGCGTCGGCGGCGAGTTCGGTGACGGCGGGGCGGGCCAGCCACAGCCCGATGCCGAGGCGGTCCACACCCAGGCGCTCGCGCACGGGCTCGGCGTAGCGGGAGAGCTGGCCTATGACGCCCTCCAGGTCCTCCGCCTGGTGGACGTTGCTGCAGTACGCGAGGTGGACGGGGGTGCCGTCGGGGTGGCGGAAGCGCACGGGCGGTTCACTCTCCCCCGCGTTTGATGGAGTTGCCCTCGAAGCTCGACGCGTCGTCGGGCTTGGGTTCGTCCAGGTCGAGGCGGCCGCTCTGTCCGTAGAAGGCGACCGGGTTGCGCCACATCACGAGGTCGACGTCGTCCTCGCCGAACCCGGCGGCGAGCATCGCGTCGGCCGTCTTCCGCGTCTTCAGGGGGTCCGAAGTGCCCCAGTCGGCCGCCGAGTTGATGAGGACGCGGGCCGTCCCGTGCTCCTGGAGGATGCGGACCATCCGCTCCTCGCTCATCTTCGTCTTCGGGTAGACCGAGAAGCCCGCCCAGCAGCCGCTGTCGAGGGCCATGGAGACGGTGAGTTCGTTGAGGTGGTCGAGGACGACGAGCTCGGGTGCGATGCCGGACTCCCGGACGACGTCCAGCGTGCGCCGCGTCCCGGCCGCCTTGTCGCGGTGCGGGGTGTGCACGAGGGCGGGCAGGCCGTGCTCGACGGCGAGCTGGAGCTGTGCGGCCAGGGCCTCGTCCTCCTCCTTGGTCATCGAGTCGTAGCCGATCTCGCCGACCGCGACGACCCGGTCCTTGGCGAGGTAGCGCGGCAGTTCGTCGAGGACGGGGCGGCAGCGCGGGTCGTTGGCCTCCTTGGGGTTGAGGGCGATCGTGCAGAAGTGCTGGATGCCGAACTGGGCGGCCCGGTAGGGCTCCCAGCCCAGCAGCGAGTCGAAGTAGTCGTAGAAGGACTCGGGCGAGGTGCGGGGCTGGCCGAGCCAGAAGGCGGGCTCGACGACGGCCCGGACTCCGGCCGCGTGCATCGCCTCGTAGTCGTCGGTGGTGCGGGAGGTCATGTGGATGTGGGGGTCGAAGATGCGCATGGTCAGGGGGCTCCATGGGGGAGGAAGGCGCTGATGAGGGGGCCGATGTCCGCGGGTACGGGGCGGTCGGCGGCGCGGCGTTCGGCGGCGAAGTCGGCGAGCATGCGGGCGAGTTCGGCGTCCGCGCGGTCGTCGAGTCCGGCCACGCGGGCGAGTGGGATCTCGCAGAACACGCACTTCAGAACGGCCTGCCGGTACTCGTCCGGTGGGAGGTGGGCGGCCGCGTACGGGCCGAGGGCCGCCTCGATCAGCGTGGTGTCGTTGCCCCGCAGGGTCTGCCGTACGAGGTCCAGGCACCGGCCCTGGTCGTCGAGGAGCGGCAGGGCCCTGAGGACGGCCCGCTGTTCGGCGGGGTCACCGTACCGGTGGAGCGCTCCCACCTCCTCGGCGAGGGCCTGGCCGTGCAGGGGCAGCGCGGTCAGGAGCAGGGCGCGGGCGGCCTCGTCGACGGTCCGGCCGTCGGGCAGCGGTTCCCGCCCGCAGTGGCGGCGCACGGCCGGGAACAGGGCCCGGATGGCGGCCGGGTCGGCGGCGACGCGGGCGACGGCGGCATCGAGCCAGGCGCGGGCGTCGGGGGTGAGGGGGAGGGAGGGCATGGGCGCGTGTACCTCTGTGGGGTGGAGGGGCTCAGGTGCCGTGGGGAAGGGGGGAGCCTCAGGAGGCGAGTAACCCGGCCTCGGCCGCGCGCAGGAAATCGATCGAGCGACGGGCGACCTCGGGGGCGTCCAGGGAACCGCCCTGGATCTCGACGGACACCAGTCCCTCGTGTCCGAGTGTGTGCAGCGCCGCCAGCACCGGCGGGAAGTCGATGTCGCCCACGCCGAACTCCAGATGCCGGTGGACGCCGCGCACCATGTCCTCGATCTGCACGTTCAGCAGGTACGGCGCGGCGAGCCGCACGCACTCCAGCAGTGGCCGTTCCTCCACGCAGTGGGCGTGCCCGACGTCCAGGGTGATGCCGAACAGTTCGTGTACGCCGACCAGTCGGCGCAGTCGCAGACACCGTTCGACGGTGTCGACGAACATGTACGGCTCCGGCTCGAAGGCCAGGGCGACCCCGTACGCCTCGGCCGTCTCCAGCACCGCCCCGACGCCCGCCGCGAGGCGCTGCCACACCGCCGTCTCGGACACCCCGTCCGGGGCCGGGCCACTGCACAGGTGGACGGTGGGCGAGCCCAGTTCGGCCGCGATGCGCACGGCGCGCCGCAACAGGTCGATCCGCCGTTCCGGTTCCGAGGACATCAGCGTCGGCTGGTGCTTGGCCCAGGCGTCGAGGAAGTACGGCGCCCCGGTCTCGACGGTGACGTCGAGCCCTTCGCGCGCCAACTCCTTCCCCACCATCGCGACTTGCCGGCCCAGGTCCCTGGCGTACGGATCGAGGTGGTGGTGGTCGAGCGTGAGGGCGACGCCGTCGTAGCCCAGGTCCGCGAGGACGCCGAGCGCGTCGGTCAGCCGGTGGTGGGCGAACCCGTTGGTGCCGTAGCCGAATCTGAGGCTCATGTCGGCGACACCCGTCTCGCCAGCCGCAGCGCCAGGGGATGTACAGCGCCGAGGACGGCGGCGGCAGCGGGCGCGCCGCCGCGCGCGGTGAGCGCCGTCTGCAACGGGACCATGGCCATGATCCCGGCCCCGACCGCCCGCCGTACGGTGCCGCCGCGCGGATCGCGTACGGCGAGCGCCTGGGCCCGGCCGTAGGTTCCCAGGTAGGCGAGGGCTCCGGCAGCGGCGACGGCGGTACCGGCCGCGGCCCGGCGGGGTGTCGCCCGTGCCGACCGCCCGAGGGGCCAGGCGCTCGCCACCGCTGTCGCCGACGAGACGGCGAGCGTGGCCGCGGGCAGCCGCGCCGGGGCGCCGGAGATCTCGTGGCGGCTGAGCAGCGTGAGCGTGTAGGTGTGCAGCCCGGTCAGGAGCGCGGGGACGGCCGCGCGGCCGAGCGCGCGAGCGGTTCCGACGGTGTCGGCTCCTCCGCCGGACGCGGGCGATGGCACCTTCCCACCGCCCGCCACCGCCCCCGCCAGCACGTCCAGTGCCCGTGCCCCGGCCATGGCCGCCGGTCCCGCCGGGGTCGACTTCAGTTTCAGGTCGTACGCCCACACCAGCGCGGTCAGCGGCAGGGCGGCGGCGAGGCCGCGCCGGCCGCCCGAGAGGGTGGCGAGGCCGAGGCCCGCGGCGGTCAGACCGGTGGCGACGGACAGGGCGGTCCGGCGCGGCACCCGGCCGGAGGGTATGGGGCGTTCGGGCCGCTCCACCGAGTCGACGGCGGCGTCCGCGTAGTCGTTGAGGGCCATACCGGCCCAGTAGAGGCACACGGACGAGGCCATCACTCCGGCCGTCCGCAGACCGAGTGGGCGTCCGGCCGCCGTCGCACCGACGAGGACGTCACCGGGCACGCTGAGGGCGGCCGGGGCACGGACGAGACTCGCCAGGTCCGCCGCGCGGGGCACCGCTTTCCGCTCGTTCATGCGGCGATCATTGCCAAGATTGTTTGAAGTTTCATACTGCGCAATGAGGAGGTTGTGTGTGACATACGCAACAGCGGAACGGAGTTGCCGTGATTCCCCGGCCGGGCAGATGAGGAGGCCATGACGCACATCCACGGCCACCGCTGAGCCATTCCGCACTCACCGTCGACTTCGACTTCGACTTCGACTTCGACCTCGACGAGACCACCCCGAACGTCAGCTGGAGCTGGTGCGGGAGGCCGTGCGGACGCACAAGGAGATCCGCGGGGATCTGCGGTCAGCCGTGTCCTTCTGGCCGCTCGGGCTGCCGGGGTGGACCGACGAGTGGGTGGCCCTGGGAGTGCGGGCGCCGGTGCAAGGGGCGACGTATGTGGCGGTGTGGCGCAGGGGCGGGGAGGCCGAACGGGTGCTCTCCGTACGGCACTTGGCGGGGGCCGAGGAGCTGAAGGTCGAGGTCCTGCATTCCGCCGGCAAGGCGTCGGCGGAGTGGGAGGGGAGCGGGGGCGGCCTGCGGGTGCGGCTGGCCGACGCCCCGTCGATGGCGCTGGTGAGGCTTACTTAGCCCGCACGGCTCGGTTCAGCCCCGCACCAGCCAGTCGCCGCTCCCGATGGGCTTCCCGCGGGCGCGCAGGCGGGCGGCCACGGGGGGTGCGGCGACGTACACCCAGGCCCGGACGGTGCGCCCGCCGCCGTCGAGGGTCACCTCGCGCGCCACGCGTTCGTAGAGGCTGCGCGGGTCTCCCGGTGTGTACTCCTCCAGCCGGTCCAGCGCGACCAGCAACTCCCCGTACGCCTCGGGCAGCGCGGTGACGACCTCGCCGCGCACCACTCCCCCGCGGCCCTGCGCGCACCCCTCCACGGCATAGGGGTAGCCCGGCCCCTCGTACAGCACCGCGCCGGTGAGCCGGCCCGGTTCCTCGGAGCGGATACGTCCGCACAGGAAGCGGTCGTGGTTGGGCTCGCCGGGGCGGAGGGTGCCGTAGACGAAGAAGGGCAGTTTCGGGGCGCTCACAGAAACGATTCTCTCCTCTCACACACCTGCGCATCCGCGCCATAGACATGACATGTCATGGCCACTTAAATCTTGGTCAAGATCCGTTCAATTCCCCCTCCATTTCCCACGTCCCGCGCCACCCCCACGTTCCGCGCGCCCCCTTCACGCCCTTTCGGGCGCCTTCCCGAGGAGACCGATGAGCCGGATACGGCCGTACGTCCGAGGTTCCCGTCGTCTCACCACCGCCGGCGCTGCCGCCACCACCGCCATCCTGCTGGCCGCCGCGCTCTCCCCCGCCGCCGGCGCGGCCGACCGGCCGAGCCGGGCCTCCGCGATCGAGAACGCGGCGTCGGTGCTCGCTGACCGGGCCGCGGCGCTGGGGCTCACCTCCGCACAGGACACGACCGTCCGGGACGTCGTCGTGGACGCGGGCGGCACGCAGCACGTCCGCTACGACCGCACGTACCGTCACATCCCCGTCCTGGGCGGCGACTTCGTGGTCCACCTGTCGCCCGACGGCAGCTACCGCGGCGCCGACCGTGCCACCAGGAGCACGGTCTCGCTCGCGAGCGTCACCCCGAAGCTGTCCGCCCCGAAGGCCGCCGACCTCGCGGTGAACGCGCTGCGCGCCGCCCACCTCGGCGAGACCCTGCGGAGCATCACCGCCAAGCCGCAGCTCGTCGTCGACGCCCTGCACGGCACCCCGAAGCTGGCCTGGCGGACGAACGCCGTGGCGCAGGACTCCCTCGGCAACCCGACCGCCCGGACGATCCTGACGGACGCCGCCACGGGCACCCAGATCGACGCCTGGGACACCCTCGAGACGGCGTCGGGCGACGGCAAGTCCCTGTACGGCGGCACGGTTCCGCTGGAGACGACGCTGTCGGGATCGACGTACCAGCTGAAGGACGCGACGCGCGGGAACACGTACACCGGCGACGCGGCGAACCAGAACGACCTGTGCGTCCTGGGCATCTGCCTGAGCCGGGCCCCCTCGACGGTCTTCACCGACGCCGACAACCACTGGGGCACCGGCACGGACGCCGACCGCGCCTCGGCGGCGGTCGACGCGCAGTACGGCACCGACGTGACCTGGGACTACTACAAAAACGTCCACGGCCGCAACGGCATCGCGAACGACGGCAAGGGGTCGTACAACCGCGTGCACTACGGCACCCGGTACAACAACGCCTTCTGGGACGACAGTTGCTTCTGCATGACGTACGGGGACGGTGACGGCACGCAGCTCGGGCCGCTGGTGTCCCTCGACGTGGCGGGCCACGAGATGTCGCACGGCGTCACCTCCAAGACGGCGGCGCTGACGTACTCCGGCGAGTCCGGCGGCCTGAACGAGGCCACGTCCGACATCTTCGGCACGCTGGTGGAGTTCTACGCCGACAACGCGTCGGATCCGGGCGATTACCTGATCGGCGAGAAGATCGTCCGCTCCGGCTTCGGACGCGACGCCCTGCGCTACATGGACAAGCCGTCCAAGGACGGCGCCTCCGCGGACTGCTGGACCCCGACGGTGGGCGACCTCGACGTCCACTACTCCTCGGGCGTCGCCAACCACTTCGCGTACCTGCTGGCGGAGGGCAGCGGCACCAAGACGGTGAACGGCGTCAGCCACAACTCGCCGACCTGCGACGGTTCTTCGGTCACCGGGATCGGGCGGGCCAAGCTGGGGGCGATCTGGTACCGGGCGTTGACCGTCTACATGACGTCGTCGACGGATTACGCGGGTGCGCGGACGGCGACGCTGAGCGCGGCGAAGGATCTGTACGGGGCGGGGAGCGCGGAGTACGGGGCGGTGGCCGCGGCGTGGAGTGCGGTGGGCGTGGGGTGAGTCGGGCTGACAGCTGAGGTGGCCGCCTCGGTCCTTGGGCCGGGGCGGCCGTTGCCTTGCTTGCGTCAGTTCAAGCGACGCCCCGCCTCCCGGCCTCGTCCGCCGCCAGCCGCTCCAGGAGCGCGTCGGCCGCCGGGTCGGGGACGGCTTCGAGCATCCAGTGCCGCATGACGGCGTGGATCTCGTCCACTCCGGCCTCGCCGACGGCCCGGTCGAACTCCTCACGCGGCCCTCCCGGGAGGGCCGCGCGGATACCGGGAATGCTGTTGGGGACCTCGACCTCGACGCCGTCGACGAAGGTCTTCAACGGTTCGGCCATCGTCATCCTCCTAGGTGGCGGGGCTTCGCTGCCGTCACGGTAGCGGGCCGACACTGCCTGCCGTACGACGTCCAGCTCACACCAGACGGCCTTGCCGACGGTCAGCTCGCAGACGCCCCAACGGTCGGCCACGTGTCCGACGATCAGCAGCCCACGCCCGAACATGTCATCGGCGGTCGCCTCGCGGAGGCTTGGCCGTAGCTCCCCCTTCGGGTCGGACACGGAGATCCGCACGACGCGTTCCGTGAGAGTGAGTTCGACGCGGAAGAGGCGGTCGCGCAGGCACCCGTGGAGTACTGCGTTGCCGCCCAGCTCGGAGACCAACAGGGCGGTGTCTGCGGCGAGTTCCGGGTGTCCCCAGTCGATGAGGAGGCGGTGGGCGCGACGACGGGCGAGGGTGACGCTCTTGGGGAGCGGTGTGTAGTCGAGGCGATCGTGATGGAGGGGTTCTTCGGGGGCGACTATGTCGCTCACCTCCGGGCAGGGGCGAGCGGCGCCAGGCATCAACTGACGCCACTCTGCGGTCGGTTCACCACGTAACGTAGCGACCCGACCTCACCTTGTTCAACCTCTTCCCGGTAGATGTCCACCGATCGGGTTTGCTATGCCTGCCCGCGCGCAGCAGACTGGCCGCGCACAGCACCGAAGGAGCAGCCAGGGTGACAGCGAGTCAGGCAAGACAGGGCAACAGCACCTCCAGCGTCCTCGGACGCAGACTCGGCGCCGAACTCCTCAAACTCCGTACCACGGCCGGCTTCACCCAGCCCCAGGCCGCGAAGGCACTCTCCGCCTCGACGGCCAAGGTCGCCAAGATGGAGGGCGGCTGGGTACCCGTGCGCGACCCGGACATCCGGGCTCTGTGCGAGCTCTACGGAGTCCGCGACCCCGGAACGGTCGGCGGCCTCCTTGAACTGGCCAAGGTCGACCGCGAGCGTCGTAAGGCCAAGGGCTGGTGGGACGACTACACCATTCCCGGCATCATGCAGGAGTACGTCGCGCTGGAGAGCGCTGCGACGGCCATCAAGGCATGGCAGCCTGCGTTCGTTCCCGGACTGCTTCAAACGCCAGAGTACGTACGGGCGTTGAGGGAGAGCCCAGCAGCAACGGTCACCAAGAGTCCCGAGCCCGACGACGAGTTCATCGCGGCACGACTCGCTCGCCAACGTCGCCTGTCCGACGATCCTCCACTGTCACTGAGGGCGGTGATCTACGAAGCCGTTCTCCACAACGTCCCCGGTGGCTCGGCGACAGCCAAGGGCCAACTGGACGAACTCGTAAAGGCGGCCGCGTTACCGAACGTCAGCCTGCGTATCTTTCCCTTCACCGCCGGTACGCACTCGGGCCTCAACGGTTCGTTCAACATCATCTCCTTCGCCGCCCCGGGGGCCATGGACGTCGTCTACGTCGAGGCCCCCTTCGCCCAGCGGTGGGCGGAGGGCGGCGAGGCCGCTGCTGCCTACGATGAGTTGTTCGAGAGAGTCACCGAATGCTCCCTCGGGGAGCGCGAGTCGGTGTCCTTCCTCCACAAGCTGCGCAAGGAACTGTGAGCCGTGCCTGAATTCAAGTACCGCAAGTCCAGCTACAGCGACGACGCGGCCGAGTGCGTCGAAATAGCCACCAACATCCCGACCACCGTCGCCGTACGCGACTCGAAGAACCCCTCCGGCCCGCGCCTCCGCATTCACCCCACGGCGTGGCTGGCCTTCCAGGCGTCGCTCACGCACGGTGGTTTGCGCCGAGCGGCGCGTAGCTTCTGAGGATGCTGGGCCGGTCACCGCGCAGGGTGGTGGCATGCGACAACAGCGCCTTCCCCGGCGTAGTAGCGAGGTACTGATATGCGCCGCGCCCGTCTGACCCCGCTGCTGGCGGCGGCCCTGACCGGATGCTCGCTTCTCGGCCAGGACTTGCCGTGCAGCAAGGCCGACGCGGACTCGCAGGTCTCCGCCGTGTGGCGGCCCGCCGACTTCGGCGGCCGGGACGCGGCGAGGGTCCGGCTGTGCGTGGACGGCATCTGCGAGGAGCGGACATCGGGCAGTCCCGACGCCCCCTTCGCCTCGCTGTCGGTCCGGCTCCCCGGCGACATCGGTGCGTCCACCGTGCCGGTGCGGCTCACCGTGACGTCCGCACAGGGCGGTGACACGATTGTCGAGGACAGCGCCCGGGCCAGGCTGACAAAGCAGCACCCCAACGGCGTGTCCTGCCCGCCCACCACCTGGACGGCGACGTTCCGTGCCCACGCCGACAAGGGCCTCACCTCACCCGAGGGCATGAAGCTCCAGGGGTGAGCGGCATCGGCCACCGGCACCGGCCACCCGCCGACCCCGCCTCATCGGGGTCCGCAGAGCAGTCGAGCGGTTGGATCGGGGAGGCAGCGGGAGAGGCGGGCGCCCGCCCCGGGGTCCAGGCAGCCGACCCAGGAGGTACCCGAGGTCTCCGGCAGCCTCTTCACCACCGCCGACCTCACCGGCCCGGTCGCCTCCTTCCTCCGCGACGGTCCTGGGCACGTCCCCTTCGAGCGGGCGCTGACCGGCCCTTTCCCCACCGGAGCCGACGATGGGCCCCGGCACGGGCAGCGCCCGCCCGTCGCCCCCGGTCGGAGAACCCCGGTGTCGAGCTCAGGCGGTCTTTCGGTATCCCCGTACGGATGCCGAGGCTCCTGAGCCGCTCGCACATCCGGAGCGGTAGGGGCACGCTGGAATCAGCCACTCGCGCTGCACGGGCTCGCCGGTGCGGGGACGAGCCGTACGCGGGTACGCCGGTGCACGGAAACTGGACGAGGTGACGACGGATGCGCCATCGGTTCGTGCTGCCAGTGCGCCAGGCTCGTCGGGGCCCTTTCGGCGAGGAGGGGAGCGGCGGGCATGACCCGCCTGGCGGAGCCCTCGGCCCGGTGGACCCTGTAGGCCCGGTGGACCCGGTGGACCCTGTAGAACCCGTCGGGCCGTCGGGTGCTCCGGAGTCGTCCGAGCCGTCCGAGCCGTCCGGCCCACCGCACGCCCCGGATACTCCTGAGCCGCCTGGCGCTTCTCCGGGCCAGGGCCCGCCCGGCAGGAGCAGTCGCGGGAGCCACCTCCGCGGCCGCTGGCACCGGCGGCGGGAACTGGGCCGATTCGTCCACGTCAGGAGTACGCGCGTATGGCAGCGCGGCAAGGAAGTGGAGCTGCTGCACCGGGCCATGGGCTTCGCGGCGCTGGGACTGGTGACGATCGCCCCGCTGCTGATCGTGGTCGCGGCGACCGCCCCGATCCAGGAACGCGGCTTCGCCCAGTGGGTCGTGGACGGCATGGGGCTGTCCGGGCGTCCCGCCGACGCCGTGCAGGACCTCTTCGCCGCACCCCGCAAGGTCCTGAGCACGATCAGCGTCCTGAGCGTGGTGTTGGTCGCGCTCTTCGGAGTGCCGTTCGCGGGCAGCGTCCAGACCGGTTACGAAAAGGTGTGGGACCTGACGGCCGGACGCTGGCACACCGTATGGCGACGCGCGGCGTGGCTCGTCGCGCTGACTGCCTACCTCTTCGCCGAAGCGCAGAGCGGGACCATCCTGGGGTCGGGAGCCCTGGGCTCATGGGCTCGCATCGGACTGTCCTCGTTGCTCGGCGTGCTCTTCTTCTGGTGGGGGCAGCGTTTCCTGCTGGGCGGCCGGATCCCCTGGCGCGCCCTCCTGCCGGGCGCCATCGCCACGATGGTGGGCCTCGGCGGTCTGCGGCTGTTCTCCTCCCTGGTCTTCTCCCCGCTCATCGTGAGCAACGCCGTCTCGTACGGTTCGGTCGGCACCGTCCTGATCGTGACGTCCTGGCTGGTCGGAGTCGGCTTCGTCGTCTTCGGCGGCGCCCTCGTCGGCCGCTACTGGTACGTCCACGAACCCCACCACATTCCGCACCCGCACTCGCACCCCCACCACCACGCCCACTCCCGTAAGCGCTGAACCCGGGGCGGGAGGATTCCCGTGCCCGCGGCGGTGGGGCGGCGTGCGGTGCGGGAGGTTCTCACCGAGTACGCGGGCGGCACGCGGAACTGACCTCCGCGGTCGACGGTCCGGGCAACCGTCGTCGTACGCGTCTCGTCGCCGTACGCGTCTCGTCGTCCTCGCGCCCGGCCGGTCGTCGTTCCCCCCGGGCCGGCCCGGTCACCCGTTCACACCCTCGCCTCACACCCATCGGGTTCTTTTTCCCCTCGCGCCCACCTCACGCCGGTGACCTGCTGAAACAGCAGACGGCAACCCTCGACGCGGGCCCCGCCCGACACCCGTTCACCCTATTTCTGACGCCCCCTCAGGAAGCGGTCTCGGCCCGGTGCCAGTTACCTCGGAAGGGCAGCGCCCCACCGAAGTGCACCGCAGAGCTCGAGGGAGCACCGATGCGACGTACCGCCCGTCTGCTGTCCGGTACCGCGTTCGCCGTCGCCGTCGCAGGCCTCGGCGCCACGCCCGCGTACGGCGGCGGCAGCGGCGATACCGGCGGCCTGGAGGTCTACCCGTCCTCCGTCGTGCCGGGCGGACGGGTCACGGTGAACACGGCGGACTGCGGGGACGGCGGTTCGGCGGCGGGCGACGCCAGCGCGGTGGGCGCCGGCACGTTCACGCTCGCGCCCAGCACGCACGAGGGCGACGCGAACGGGCAGTTCCGGGTGCCCCCGAGCGCACAGCCGGGGACGTACGAGATCGTCGCGACGTGCGCGGAGGACGGCCGGCGGGTCACGGGCGACCTGGTCGTGACGCTGACGTCCGCGCGCGAGCCGGTGGCGCCGCGGGGAAGTGTGAAGACGGGGGTCGGCGGCGCACTGGGCCCCGATCCCGTACAGACCGCGGCCGGCGTGGCGGCTCTCGCCGTCGCCGCCGCGGGCGGTACCTGGCTCCTGCATCGCCGGGCGAGAGGCGACGGGATCTGACGGACACCCTCCGCTGTCCGTCCGCCGGTACCGCAAGCCCCCTCTCCCTCCGGGTCCGACGCCCCTCGCGGCCCGGAGGGGGAACGGGTCCCGTTCAGGAGAGAGATCATCGCCATGCGCAGACTCGGCAACGCCGCGATAGCGACCGTCACCGCCGCGGCCCTGTGCTCCGGTGCGTGGCTGCTGCGCAGCGGCGCCGAGACGCACGCGCCGCCGCAGCCGACCGCGGCCGAGGCCCACGTCGACCCGGGCGCCCGGGGCTCCGCCGCGCCCGCGCTGCCGTCCTCCCCGCCCGACCGGATCCGCATCCCCTCGATCCGCGTGAACGCTCCCCTGACGGGCCTCGGCCTCACCCCGTCCGGCAGCCTCGACGTCCCGCCCGCCGCGCGCGGGAACCTCGCGGGCTGGTACGAGGCCGGCACCACCCCCGGCGAGCGGGGCACCGCGATCGTCGCGGGCCACGTCGACAACGCCGACGGCCCCGCCGTCTTCTACCACCTCGGCGCGCTGAGGAAGGGCGCGGTCATCGAGGTCGACCGGCGTGACGGAGACGTCGCCGTCTTCACCGTGGACACCGTCGAGGTCTACGACGCGAAGGACTTCCCCGACGAGAAGGTGTACGGGGCAGCGGCGCGGCCGGAGCTGCGGGTGATCACGTGCGGCGGCGGCTACTCACGGAGCACCGGCTATCAGGGGAACGTCGTCGTCTTCGCGCACCTCACCGGCAGCCGCTGAGCCTCCCAGTACGTTCACCCGTCCCCACGCGCCCAGGGGCGCCAACGCCTCGTTCAGCGAAGCGCCCCGAGGTGTCAGCGAGTACTCGACGCAGACCGATCCCGCTCGGACAGCCCCCGCCCAGACCGGCCCCACCCCCCTCACCCTCCTCGGCACCGGAGCCATGGGCACCGCCCTCGCCCGCGCCTGGCTCGCCGCCGGGCATCCCGTCACCGTCTGGAACCGCACCGTTCCTGTGGACTGAGCGGGAGTGAGTCCGCTCAGCCGCGCGCCCCGAACGGTCTTGGGCGTACTGGTCCCCGGCGTACTCGACCCCGAGGCAGCGACACGCATCCCGTGCGTGGTCCGATCCCGGGAGGCCGGCTTCCTGTGCGACCTGGCCATATGCGCACGGCCAGAGGCGACGGGGAGGCCCTGAACCATCACTCCGGTGGAGCAGGGGCCCCGCACACTGGCGCCGTACCCGGCGTCCCAGATCGCACGGTCACCGTAGCCCGAACGGCCCAGGACACCGCAAGCCTGGAAGCCGACCATCACACGATCGAGTTAATACACCCCCATGCGCACTCCACGACAACCAGTTGCCAACCCCCGCCCGCGCCGAGGCCCTGGCCGCCGAGGGCGCGACCGTCGCCGCGAGTGCCGCCGACGCGGTGGCCGCGGGCCGGCTCGTGGTCGCCTGTCTCCTCGACGACGCCTCCGTGGGCGAGGCCCTCGACGCGGCCGACCTGACCGGCCGGGACCTGGTGAACCTCACCACCGGGACGCCCGCACAGGGACGGTCCCGCGCCACTTGGGCACAGGCTCGCGGGGCCCGCTTCCTGGACGGCGGGATCATGGCCGTACCGCCGATGATCGGTGCCGCGGGCTCCGGGGCGTACGTCTTCTACAGCGGTTCCACGGCCCTCTTCGAGGAGCACCGGGCCACCCTCGCCGTCCCGGCCGGCACCACGTACGTCGGCGCGGACCCGGGATTCGCGGCGCTGCACGACGCGGCGCTGCTGAGTGCGATGACGGGGATGTTCGCGGGCATCACGCACGCCTTCGCGCTGATCCGCCCGGAGGACATCGCCCCGAAGGACTTCGCGCCGCTCCTCGTGTCCTGGCTCACCGCGATGGCGCCCATGGCCCACCAGGCGGCCGACCAGCTGGAGAGCGGCGACTACGACAAGGACGTCGTCTCCAGCCTGGCCATGCAGGTCGCGGGCAACGCGACCCTGCTGCGCACGGCCGAGGAGCAGCGTGTGAGCGCCGAGCTGCTGACCCCTTACATGGACCTGATGGAGCGCCGCCTGGCGGGCGGGCGCGGCGCCGAGGGCACGACCGGGCTGATCGAACTCCTCGCGGGCCGCTGAGCCGGTGCGGCGGCCCCTGGGCCACCCACTGCTCCTACGCCACGTGCGGTGGTGGGCTGCCAGTGGGACGCACGCCACACCACCGGCTCGGTGAGCATCCCGTACGCGGTTCGGCGCCGGTTCTCCGGCGCCGAACCGCTTCCCCGGCCGCCTCCGGATCCGTACGACGGCCCTGCCGCGAGCCGGCGCCCCGGCGGCCGAACCGGGATATTCCGGGCACCGCCCCTCCTCCGTCCCCCCGCGCGTGAGCTGGTGAAACCCCGCCGCTCCCGGCACAGACCGGCCCCGGTCGTAGACGATGGCGACTGCACGGAACCCGGGGATGCGGCCGCCCCCGGCCCGTCCCCGCCGTACCGGGCCTCACAGCGCACCCCCGGCGCCCGTCCCGAACCCTCACAACCACCCCCCGCCCCCGCTGAGGGCAGCGTTCCCCGCGGGAAACAGACGTGATGCGGCCGGGTAACACCGGCACCGCACGCTCCTAGGCATGACCTCGAATACGCGTGTGGTGGTGATCGGCGCCGGGCTCGCGGGCGTCCGTCTCGCCCGGCGGCTCGGTGAGCTCGGCGTTCCCGTGACGCTCATCGGCGAGGAGGAGCACCGGCCCTACAACCGGGTCCTGCTCGCCGAAGTGCTGGCCGGCCGCTACAGCCCCGACGTGATCGCCCTCCCGGCGCCCGCGGAACTGACGCGCGCCCGGGTCACCGGCATCGACCGGGCCGGGCGGACCGTGGAGTGCGCGGACGGCACGAAGATCGCATACGACACGCTGGTCCTGGCCACCGGCTCCAACCCCGTGCTCCCGCCCCTGCGCGGCCTGTTCAGCCCCGACCACGTGCTGCCCGAGGGCGTCCACGCCTTCCGCACGATGGACGACTGCCTGGGCCTGTCCAAGGCGGTACGGCCGGGTGTGAAGGCGGTCGTCATCGGCGGCGGGCTGCTCGGTGTGTCCGCGGCCCGTGCGCTCGCCCTGCGCGGCGCCCAGGTCGTCCTCGCCCAGCAGTCCGAGCGGCTCATGGAGCGCCAGCTCGACCCGTCCGCCTCCAAGCTGGTCCGGCGCCACCTCACCGACCTCGGCGTCGAGATCCACACCGAGTGCCGGGTCCGGGACGTGCGCTGCGTCGGCGGCGCGGTCCGCTCGGTGGAGATGTCCGACGGGTACGCCCTCGACGCCGACCTCGTGGTCCTGGCCTGCGGGGTCCACCCGCGCGTGGGCCTCGCCCAGATCTCCGGCCTCGACGTCCGCAAGGGCGTCGTGGTCGACGACGAACTGCGCACCTCCGACCCGCACATCCGGGCGATCGGCGACTGCGCACAGCACGACGGCACGGTGTACGGACTGGCCACTCCCGCGCTCGAACAGGCGGATGTGCTGGCCGAGTCGCTCGCCGGCCGCGCGAACGCCCGCTACACCGGCACCCGTTCGCTGACCCGACTCACCCTCACCGGGCAGACCGCCTTCGACCTCGCCGCGTTCGGCGAGACCGAGGCACTCCCCGGTGACGACGTCGTGCAGCTCACCGACGCGACCCGAGGCACGTACCGCAAGGTCGTCGTCCGCGACGACCGCCTGGTCGGCGGGGTCCTCGTCGGCGAACTGGGCACCGTCGGCGCTCTTGCCCGCGCCTGGGAGGGAGCAGAGCCGCTCCCCGCCGACGGTGCCCCCTTGCTCCACCTGCTCACCAACGATGGAGGCTCCTGATGTCCACGACCGCACTTGTGGGGAACGGCCCCCGCCCCACGATCGTGCTCGTCGGCCATGGCATGGTCGGCCAGCGCTTCCTCGAAGCGCTCGCCGAGCGCGGCCTGACCGCCACGCACCGCGTGGTCGTGCTGTGCGAGGAGCCGCGTCCCGCGTACGACCGTGTAGCGCTCACCTCGTACTTCTCGGGCAAGACGCCCGAGGACCTGTCCATGACGGACATGCAGTTCATCGCCGACCACGGGATCGAGCTGTACGTCGGTGACCCGGCGGAGACGATCGACCGCGAGGCGAAGAAGGTGACCGCCCGCTCGGGTCTGGTCGTCGACTACGACGTGCTGGTCCTCGCCACCGGCTCGTACCCCTTCGTCCCGCCCGTCCCCAACAAGGACGCCGAGGGCTGCTTCGTCTACCGCACCATCGAGGACCTCCTCGCCATCGAGGAGTACGCCAAGTCCAGGGCGACGACGGGCGCGGTGGTCGGCGGCGGTCTGCTCGGCCTGGAGGCCGCGGGCGCGCTCAAGGGCCTCGGGCTCAACGCCCACATCGTGGAGTTCGCGCCCCGCCTGATGCCGGTGCAGGTCGACGAGGGCGGCGGCGCCGCGCTGCTGCGCACCATCGCGGACATGGGTCTGAGCGTCCACACCGGCGTCGGCACCCAGGAGATCGTGGTCGGCGAGGACGGCGCGGTCACCGGCATGAAGCTGTCCGACGGCTCCGAACTCGCCGCCGACATGGTGGTGTTCTCCGCCGGTGTCCGCCCCCGCGACCAGCTGGCCCGCGAGAGCGGTCTGACGGTCGGCGAGCGCGGCGGCATCAGCGTCGACGAGCAGTGCCGCACGGTGAACGACCCGCATGTCTTCGCGATCGGCGAGTGCGCGCTGGCCTCCGACGGCCGGGTGTACGGCCTGGTCGCCCCCGGCTACGAGCAGGCCGAGACGGCCGCCGCGACCATCGCCGCCGACGAGGCCTCCTTCACCGGCGCGGACCTGTCCACCAAGCTGAAGCTGCTCGGCGTGGACGTGGCGTCCTTCGGCGACGCGCACGGCACGACCGAGGACTGCCTCGACGTCGTCTACTCGGACTCCCGCGCCGGCCTGTACAAGAAGCTGGTCATCGGCCGCGACGGCACGCTGCTCGGCGGCATCCTGGTCGGCGACGCGGAGGCGTACGGCACGCTGCGCGCGTTCACCGGGTCGGTCCCGCCGGTCTCCCCCGAGTCGCTGGTCCTGCCCGCCGGGTCCGGTGAGAGCGTCCAGCTCGGCCCGTCCGCGCTGCCGGACGAGGCGGTCATCTGCTCCTGCCACAACGTGTCCAAGGGCACGATCCGCGGCGCGGTCACCGACCACCAGTGCACGACCGTGCCCGAGGTCAAGAAGTGCACCAAGGCCGGCACGGGCTGCGGCTCCTGCGTCAAGGTCCTCGGCCAGCTGGTCACCGCCGAGCTGGAGGCCAGCGGCGTCGAGGTCGACAAGGGCCTGTGCGGCTGCTTCTCGCAGACCCGCGAGGAGCTGTACGAGATCGTCCTCGCCCTGCGCATCAACACTTACCAGGACCTCCTGGACCGCTACGGCCGTGACGGTGCCAAGGGCGGCGACGGCTGCGAGATCTGCAAGCCGACGGTGGGCTCGATCATCGCCTCCCTCGCCCCGACGATCGGCGCGAGCAACTACGTCCTGGAGGGCGAGCAGGCGGCGCTGCAGGACAGCAACGACCACTTCCTCGCCAACCTCCAGAAGAACGGCTCGTACTCGGTCGTCCCCCGCATCCCCGGCGGCGAGATCACCCCCGAGGGCCTGATCGTCATCGGCGAGATCGCCCGCGACTTCGGCCTCTACACGAAGATCACCGGCGGCCAGCGGATCGACATGTTCGGCGCCCGCGTCGAGCAGCTCCCGCTGATCTGGGCCCGGCTGGTGGACGCCGGCTTCGAGTCCGGCCACGCCTACGGCAAGGCCCTGCGCACGGTGAAGTCCTGCGTCGGCCAGACCTGGTGCCGCTACGGCGTCCAGGACTCCGTCCGCATGGCGATCGACCTGGAGCTGCGCTACCGGGGCCTGCGCTCCCCGCACAAGCTCAAGTCGGCGGTGTCGGGCTGCGCCCGCGAGTGCGCCGAGGCCCAGTCCAAGGACTTCGGCATCATCGCCACCTCCAACGGCTGGAACCTGTACGTCGGCGGCAACGGCGGCGCCACCCCGCGCCACGCGGACCTGCTGGCCCAGGACCTGACCGACGCCGAACTGATCAAGCTGATCGACCGGTTCCTGATGTTCTACATCCGCACCGCCGACCGCCTGGAGCGCACGTCGACCTGGCTGGAGCGGATCCCGGGCGGCCTGGACCACGTGCGGGACGTGGTGGTGGAGGACTCCCTCGGCATCTGCGAGGAGCTGGAGTCCCTGATGGCGGACCACGTGTCGCACTACCGCGACGAGTGGGCGACGACCATCAACGACCCCGAGAAGCTCTCCCGGTTCGTCTCCTTCGTGAACGCGCCCGACACCCCCGACCCGGTCGTCGGCTTCGTCCCCGAGCGCGACCAGATCAAGCCCGACCTGCCGCTGCTGTCCATCGGCATGCGCCCCAGTGAGAACCCGGCAGACGTCCTGGAAGGAAGCGCCCAGCGATGACCCTGGCACCCGAGACGACCGACCTGAAGGTCCAACTGAGGCTGGCCGACAGCTGGTTCACGGTCTGCGACCTGACCATGCTGCTGCCGGGCCGCGGAGTGGCCGCCCTGCTGCCCGACGGCCAGCAGGCCGCCCTCTTCCGCGACCGCGCCGGCACCCTCTACGCCATCGACAACCGCGACCCGTTCAACGGCGCGGCGGTCCTCTCCCGCGGCCTGATCGGCTCCCACGAGGGCCGGCCCTTCGTCGCCTCACCCCTGCTGAAGCAGCGCTTCGATCTTGCGTCGGGGCAGTGCCTGGACGACGAGTCGGTGCGGGTGGCGACGTACGAGGTGCGGACCTCGTAGCAGGGTTTCCCGACCGGTCGCGGTCACGCAGCTGGTCGTGGACATCGGGCGACGGCCTGAAAACCGGCTGGCGGCAGCGTCGCCCCTCGTGCTCACATGGGGTTCATGGTGCCCACCGACCGTCTGCTCGCCTTCGCGGCCATGTCCTTCCTGCTGATCGTGGTCCCCGGTCCCAGCGTGCTGTTCGTGATCGGCCGCGCGCTCGCCCAGGGCCGCCGCGCGGCCCTGACCACGGTGGTCGGGAACACGGTCGGCGCCTACGTGCTGATCGTGGCGGTGGCGCTCGGGGTCGGGTCGATCGTCGAGCGCTCGGTCCTCGTCTTCACCGCTCTCAAGCTCGCGGGCGCGGCCTATCTCGTGTACCTCGGCGTCAAGGCGTGGCGGGAGCGCGGAGCGCTGCGGGCCGTCTTCACCGAGGACGGGACCAAAGCGCGAGGTGGCCTGCGCACGTTCTGGGAGGGGTTCGCCGTCGGGGTGACCAATCCCAAGACCATCGTGTTCTTCGCCGCCGTGCTGCCGCAGTTCGTCGACCGCGGTCACGGGCACGTCGCGGTGCAGATGCTGGTGCTCGGCCTGGTCTTCAACCTCATCGCGGTGACCTGCGACACCGTGTGGGGATTGGTGGCGGCGACCGCACGGGGCTGGTTCGCACGGTCGCCGCGGCGGCTCTCCCTGGTCGGCGGGGCCGGTGGGCTCACCATGATCGGGCTGGGCGTGACGGTGGCCGTGACCGGCCGCAAGGACTGAGCGGCCGCCGGCCCGTCACACCTTCAGCTGGTCGTAGGCGACCCCCGTCAGCTCCTCCGAGGCGGCCCACAGGCGCTCCCCCGCCCTGTCGCTGAGCGTCCACGGGGCTCGCCAGGACGGTGCGGGCGACCCGCGCCAGCCGGCGAACGAGGGGCCGGTGAAGGAGTCGGGGCGGACCTCGGGCGCGGTCGCGGCGTAGAGCGTGGGCAGGGCGCCCGCGTCGGCGGACTGGGCGAAGAAGCGGTTGCCGATCTGCATGAACCGCTCGCTCACCTTGCGGCCGGACATCCGGGCGCCCTCCGTCTGGAGGTTGGTGGCGGCGTACCCGGGGTGCGCCGCCACCGCGACCACGTCCGAGCCGTGGGCCGTGAGCCTGCGCGCGAGTTCGTGCGTGAAGAGCAGGTTGGCGGTCTTGGATCGGGCGTAGGCGATCCAACGCCGGTACCGGCGCTCGCTGTTGAGGTCCGTGATGTCGATGTTGGCCACCGAGTGCATCGGGCTGGAGACGGTCACCACACGGGCGCCGGGCGTGCCGAGCAGCGTGGGCAGCAGCAGCCCGGTGAGCGCGAAGTGCCCGAGATGATTGACGCCGAACTGCGTCTCGAACCCGTCCGCGGTCGTCCCGTACGGCAGCGCCATCACGCCCGCGTTGTTGACGAGCAGGTCGAGCCGGTCGTACGGGAAGGCGGCCGCGAACCGCCGTACGGAGGCGAGGTCCCCGAGGTCGAGCTGCCCGAACTCCACCTCGGCGCCCGGTACTTCGGTGACCATCCGGTCCCCGGCCTCGGTGCCGCGCGCCTCGCTCCGGCAGGCGAGCACCACCCGGGCGCCCCGGCGGGCCAGCTCGCGCGCGGTGACGTACCCGAGGCCGCTGTTGGCCCCGGTGACGACGGCGACACGGCCGTCCTGGTCGGGGATGTCCTTCTCGGTCCAGCCGGCCATGGCCGACCCTCCCTCCGGTGACGGGGTCGGGTTCAGCGTACGAGCGGGGGGCGCTCCAGGTAATCGTCCGGGAGTGGTCGCGTGTCCAGGTAGAACCATTCGGCGCCGGGGCCGGGGCCTGGGACGGACGCCACCGGTTCGGGGGCCCGGGGCGCGGTCTCGGTTGTCCGGGGCGCGGTCTCGGTGGCCGGCTGCTTCGCCGGGCCCGGCATCAGGAGCTCCACCCGTACGCCGTTCCCCCGCTGCTGGGCCGTGAACTCCTCCATCTGGTTGCGGCAGGCGTGGTCCAGATGGGTCACGCCGGTCAGGTCCAGGCGGATGCGGGGCCTGCCCGAGGCCGCCGCGGCCTCCAGCGCCTCGATGACCTTCGGCAGGCGCAGGAAGGTCGCGTTGCCGGCCATGACGATCTTGGCGGTGTCCTCGTCGAGGTGCTGGCGGATCACGGTCTGCGACATCCGCAGCGCGGCCAGCACGATCCCGGCGGCGAGCCCGACGAGCACCCCCTCCAGCAGCGCGGTCGCCACGATGACCAGCGTGGTGAGGCTCATCACCGCGAACTCGCCCCGGTCCTGGCGCCACATCTTCGGGAACTCCTCCGGCGCGAACAGCTTCCAGCCGCTGTGCACCAGCACTCCGGCGAGCACCGAGATCGGGATCAGGGCCAGGACCTGCGGCAGCAGCAGCGCGAAGGCGAGCAGCCAGAGGCCGTGCAGGGTCCGGGACAGCCGGGTCTTGGCGCCGGCCTGGACGTTCGCCGAACTGCGCGCGACGACGGCCGTGATGGGCAGGGCCCCGAGAACGCCCGCGACCGTGTTCCCGGCGCCCTGGGCGATGAGTTCGGTGTTGTACCGGGTGCGCGGACCGCTGTGCATACGGTCCACCGCGGCCGCCGTGAACAGGCTCTCCGCGGAGGCGATGACCGTGAAGGTGAGGATCGACGTGATGATCGCCGCGTCGGCGAGCCCCGCGAACTGCTCCCCGCCGGGCACGCTCACGGCGGCGAGCAGATTGCCGACCTGGAGGGTCTTCACGTCCACGCCGGGCAGCGCGGCGACCGCGATGCCGATGCCCACGGCGACCAGCGCGGCCGGGATCTTCCTGGCCGGCCCCGGCACCTTCTTCCACACGAAGCTCAGCACGACGGTGACGACTCCGAGCAGCGTCGCGATCATCGCCTGACGGTCGGTGAGGATGTCGGCGAACAGCCCCGGGATCCCGGCCATGTTCTCGATCGGAGTGCCGGGCGCCTTGCCGTCGGCCATGGGATACACCTGGCTGAACATCAGCGGCAGGCCGATGCCGGCCAGCATGCCCTGGACGACGGCGAGGGAGATCGCCTGGAACATCCGGCCCAGCCGTACGACGCCGAGGACGATCTGCAGGATCCCGGACCCCAGCACGATCACGCCGAGCATGGCCACCCCGTGCTCGGCGACGGTCTCCGCGACCAGCGCGGCGAGCCCCGCGGCCGGCCCGCTGACCTGGAGGGTGCTGCCCCGCACCGCGCCGACCACCAGCCCGCCGATCACCCCGGAGATGATCCCCAGCTCGGCCGGGACGCCCGAGGCGACGGCGACGCCGATGCACAGGGGCAGGGCGACGAGGAAGACGACGAGGGAGGCGGTGATCTCGGTGCCGAGGTCGGCTTTCGGTGCCGACTTGGCCGCCTTGGCGGTCTTCGCGATCTTCACGGTCGGCTCGGCGGTCTTCACGGTCGGCTCGGCGGTCGCGTTCGGCTCGGCGGTGCTCGTACCCCCGGTTCCGGAGGCAGCGGCGGACGCACGCCGCCCCCGCGCATGCGCCCCGCTCATCCGGCGTGCACCCGGAAACGACCGTCCTCGTCGAGCTCGTACACCCGCCCGGTGTCGACCTCGTAGTACCAGCCGTGCAGCCGCAGTCGGCCCGCGTCCAGCCGCTGCCGTACCGACGGGTGACTCCGCAGCGCGGCCAGCTGGTTGACGACGTTGCGCTGTGCCACCTCGGACAGCGCCGGATCGTCGGACGCGCCGGCGAGCGTCGGAGCCAGCTCCGGGCGGGCCACCTCCAGCCACGCGCCCACGCCGGGCAGCGCGGCCAGGTCGTCGCCGGACTTCAGCGCGCCCATCGCCCCGCAGTGTGAGTGACCGCACACCACGACGTCCTGAACCCCGAGCACCTCCAGTGCGTACTCGATGGTGGCCGCCTCACCACCGGCGCCGTACTGCCCGTACGACGGCACGATATTGCCCGCGTTGCGCAGCTCGAATATATCTCCGGGCCGGGCGCCCGTGATGAGCGCGGGTATCACCCGAGAGTCCGAGCAGGTAATGAAGAGCGCCTCGGGATATTGCCCCTCGGCCAGTTTCCGGTATTCGTCGTGCTCGAATTCGACCCGTTGTGTGAACGTGCGGGCACGGTCCAGAAGAGCCTTCAACGACGCCCCCTCGATGGGAAGTTCGACCAGGTCACCACACCGTAGAGGGGCGCGTCACAGCGGAAGGTTAAGTAACGGCCAGAGCGCGGCCAGGAATTGAACATTTCTTGTCGGGGCCTCGTGCAAGCGCTGTCATCTTGTAACGTGTCGACTCCAGAGCGCGAAATGCGAATTCACGGAGAGACGGGACGCATGGGCCTACGAGTGCTGCTCATCGAGGACGACGCGACAATCGCCGAACCGCTCACCGAAGGTCTCGGCCACTTCGGGCTGACGGTCGACCACGTCGCCACCGGCACCGACGGCCTGAGAGGCCCGTACGGCGATGTCGTCCTGCTCGACCTCGGGCTGCCGGACATGGACGGCATCGACGTCTGCCGCGGCATCCGGCAGGTCTCCGACGTCCCCATCGTCATCCTCAGCGCCCGCGGAGAGGAGGCGGACCGGGTACTGGGCCTGGAGCTGGGCGCCGACGACTATCTGGCGAAACCGTTCAGCATGCGGGAGCTGGTGGCACGGGTGCGGGCGGTGACTCGGCGGACGCAGCGGACGCAGGCGGGGGCGGAGCCGGGGTCGATGCCGATGTCTATGCCTGTGGCTATGCCGATGTCTGCGCCGGTGCCGATGCCGATGTCTGCGCCGGTGTCGTCGTACGACCGCGCGCCTGGCCCGTCGTACGACTTCGCGTCGGCCCCGTCGTACGAACCTGTGCCGCCGTCGTCGTACGAGCAACCCGTCTCAGCTCCAGCCCCAGCTCCAGGCCCAGACCCAGACCCGGCCTCAGCCCCCTCGCCCGACCCAGGCCCGCTCGTCGTCGACCGCCGCACCCGGCAGGTCTGGGTCGGCGAGACCCAAATCGCGCTCACCCCCAAGGAGTTCGAGCTGCTGGCGCTGCTCACCGAGGATCCGGGCGCGGTCTACTCCCGGCAGCAGATCCTCGACCGGGTCTGGGACCCGCACTACGAGGGCCCGACCAAGACCCTCGACGTCCATGTCGCCTCACTACGACGGAAGTTGGGCCACCCGGCATGGATCCGGACACTGCGCGGCGTCGGCTTCCGGCTGTCGGTGCACGGGGAGCCGAACGAGCCGCAACAGGGCCCGACATGACCCGCCGCCTCCTGTTCAGCTACCTCACGCTCGCCGCGCTCGTCCTGCTCTGCCTGGAGATACCGCTCGGCTTCGTGTACTCGCGGGGCGAGCGCGAGCGGGTGGTCAACGCGGCGAAGGACGAGGCCGAGTCGGTCTCCGCGTACGCCGCGCTGTCCCTCGCCGCCGGCCGCGCCGAGCGGGACCTGCCCGCCCGGGTGGCCCACTGCGCCGAGCGCATCGGCGGCAAGGTGGTGGTCGTCGACGACACGGGCGCGCCCCTCGCCACCTCGCACCCCCTGAGCGCCGACGCGTCCCGCGCGCTGATGTCCCGCCCGGGGATCGCGGCGGCCCTGCACGGCAGCTCCACGGAGGACGTCCGCACCTCCACCATCGGCGGAGTGGAGTACCTGTCGGTCGCCGCGCCCGTGGGCCAGGGCGTACGACCTGAGGGTGCGGTATGGCTCACGGTCCCGACCCGGATGGTGCACGAACGCGTCCACCACGTATGGATGTTGCTCGCCGCGGGCGGACTCGGCGTCCTCACCGCGGTCACCTTCGTCGGCTTCGGCATCGCCCGCTGGACGGGCCGTCCCATCCGCGAACTGGAGCGCGCGACCCATGAGTTGGCCGAGGGCGGCCGCGCGGAGCCGGTGACCGTCACCAAGGGCCCGCCCGAAGTCCGCAGACTCGCCGCCGCGTTCAACCGTACGGCCGCCCGCCTCGCCCATCTCCTCGACTCCCAGCACGCGTTCGCCGGCGAGGCCTCGCACCAGCTCAAGACCCCGCTCGCCGCCCTGCGCCTGCGCCTGGAGAACCTGGAACCGAATGTCGCCGCCCGCGGCCGGGGCAGCCTCACCGCCGCCGTCACCGAGACCGACCGGCTCTCCCGCATGGTCGAGGGCCTGCTCGCGATGGCACGGCTGGAGGAACACGCGGCCACCCCCGGCCCGGTCGACGTGGGCGAGGTCTGCGCGGAACGCCACCGCACCTGGGCCCCGCTCTTCGACCGGCAGAAAGTCTCCCTGGTCCTGTTCGCGGGCAGCGTGGGCCCGGTGCTGGCCCTGCCGGGGTCCGTCGAACAGATCCTGGACAACCTCCTCTCCAACGCCCTGCGGGCCTCCCCGCCCGCCACCACCGTCACCATCGAGCTCCGCCTCCACGTCCCACCCCGCCGCGCCCTGCGCGACGCCCGCCCCTGCTGGGTCGACCTCCACATCACGGACGAGGGCCCCGGCATGACGGCCGAGCAACGCGCCCGCGCCTTCGACCGCTTCTGGCGCGCACCGGGCGCCCCCAAGGGCGGTACGGGCCTCGGCCTCGCCCTCGTCCAGCGGCTCGCCCACGCGAGCGGCGGCGAGGCGAGCCTGCGCGCGGCGGCGACGGGCGGGCTGGACGCGGTGGTGCGGCTGCCGTCGGCGGAGGCAGCGTCGGCGGTCCAGCGAGGCGGCCGCGAGGTACTGGCGCTGCACGTCGCTGGTCATCTGCACCGCGCCCCCGCTTCACAGCCCGTGCACAGCGATTCCACCCCGCGCACCTAGGGTCCGTGACCGCGCGACCCCGCCGCCGACCGGTGGCGGGCCGGTCACGACACACCCTTGGAGCAAGCGTGGAACGTCGAACCCTCCTGCGCGCGGCCGTCATCGGCGGGTCCTCCGCCGCCCCCGGCGGAACCCTGTGGCGAGGCGCCGCCTACGCCGCGCCCGCCCAACCCGGAGCCGGCCCCTACGGAGCGCTCGGCTCCCCCGACGCCAACGGCATCAGACTCCCCAGCGGCTTCACCAGCAGGGTCGTCGCCCGTTCCGGCCAGACGGTCACCGGCACGTCGTACACCTGGCACAACGCCCCCGACGGCGGCGCCTGTTACACGGACGGGACGGGCTGGATCTATGTCTCCAACTCGGAGATCAACCCGTCGGGCGGCGCGAGCGCGGTGAAGTTCTCGTCGACGGGCGCGATCACCTCGGCGTACCGCATCCTGTCGGGCACCCGCACGAACTGCGCGGGCGGCAAGACCCCGTGGAACACCTGGCTTTCCTGCGAGGAAGTGTCACTGGGCTACGTCTACGAGACGGATCCCTGGGGCGTCCAGTCGGCCACCCGCCGGGACGCGATGGGCCGCTTCAAGCACGAGGCGGCGGCCGCGGACCCGGTGCGCAGGGTGATCTACCTGACCGAGGACGAGACGAACGGCCGCTTCTACCGCTTCGTACCGACGACCTGGGGCAACCTCTCCTCCGGCACCCTCCAGGTCATGGTCGCCGGCACCGCCACGTCGGGCTCCTTCACCTGGGCGAACGTCCCCGACCCGGACGGCTCCCCCACCACCACCCGCACCCAGGTCTCCGGTTCGAAGTCCTTCAACGGCGGCGAGGGCTGCTACTACGCCAACGACACGGTCTGGTTCACCACGAAGGGCGACAACCGGGTCTGGCAGCTCAACCTGACGACGAATACGTACGAGTTGGCGTACGACGACTCCCTGGTGACAGGCGGCACCGCCCCGCTCACGGGCGTCGACAACATCACCGGCGCCACCTCGGGCGACCTCTTCGTCGCGGAGGACGGCGGCAACATGGAGATCTGCGTCATCACACCGGCCGACGTGATCGCCCCGTTCCTCCGCATCGACGGCCAGTCGGGCTCCGAGATAACGGGCCCGGCCTTCTCCCCGGACGGCACGCGGCTGTACTTCTCCAGCCAGCGGGGGGCGAGCGGGAGTTCGTCGGGCGGGATCACGTACGAGGTGAAGGGCCCGTTCCGGGCCTAGCGCGCCGAGTCGCCGGGCGCCCTGGGGTGCGCCCGGCGGACAGGACCGGCGGCACATATGCGGAGAGCTACCGTCCGGTCACGTCACGTTCGCATCACGAGTCCTCCATATCTCCACCACACCAGTGGCCCCTCACTAGGTTCGTCACCTCATATCCGGCTGATCGCACCTTCTGGATCACAAGCGCTCAGACAAGCGGATATCGCCATGAACCTGAACGTGAACCTGAACCTGGAAGGACCCTCCGTGAACCTGTTCCGCAAGCCCGGCGCCATCGCCGTCGCCGCGCTGGCACTGGCCGCTCTCCCGTCCACCGCCGCGGCTCACGACGGCACTCACCCGTTCAAGAACTGCAGCGAGGCGTACGCCAACGGGTACTCCGACATCCCCGAGGACGACGAGCACTACGGCTCCCACCTGGACCGCGACGGGGACGGCATCGGCTGCGACCAGCCCCCCGGCGACTTCGTCCCCGCCGAGGACGAGGGAGCCGACGAGGGCGCGGCCGCTCCGGCCGAGGACACGTCCGCCGATGCCACGGCGCAGGACCCGGACCTGGCCGAGACCGGAGGCGACGACACCACCCCGTACCTCGCGGCCGGCGGCGCGACGGTTCTACTCGCAGGCGGCGGCCTGCTCCTGGCCGCCCGCAGGCGCCGCGCCAACCCGTGACGAGGGGAACCCCTGCCCATCTTGGTCACGAAATGAACACGTAACCCACACAACTGGGAGCCCAGCAATACGGTCATCCCCCACGTAGCACCTATGGGGGACGACATGAGCAGCCCGTACAACCACCCGACCCAGCCGATGCCGCCGACCGCTTCCGGCCCCGCTCCCAAGTGGGCCCGGAAGCGGTACGTACTGCCCGCCCTCGCCCTGGCCCTCTTCATCGGCGTAGGCATCGGCAGCGGCGACACCACGACGACGACCGACGCGAAGCCCGCCACCGCCACACCACAGCCGACGGTCACCGTGACGGCAACGGCCCCGGCGACGGAGACGACCGAGCCGGCCGGCACCATAACCGCCACGGAAACGGTCAAGGTCAAGGTGACCAGAACGGTCACAGCGCAGCCGCCGGCAGGCAGCGACGACGGTTCTTCCGAGGCGGACGCGGACGTCTACTACGAGAACTGCACCGCGGTCCGAGCCGCCGGCGCCGCCCCCATCCGCCGCGGCGAACCCGGCTACGCCTCCCACCTCGACCGCGACAACGACGGCGTGGCCTGCGACACCTGAGCCGTCAATCCCTCCGAATCCGCTCCAGGTCGATCCGCCGCCAGACCAACGACAGCGCGCCAAGGGCGGCGACGATCACAGCACCGAAATGGGAGAGGAGCAACACGACCTGTGCCACCTGTACACCGCGCAGGGCCTGATCGCGAACGCGCCGGCGGCTCTCGATCCCTCATCCACCTGGCGCCTCTTCGGAGGGGGCTCGGCAACCTCTGAACCCTCGTGCTCCCCTGTGCCAGTTCAGCGGTGGCCTGTGGCTCGTGGATGCCCCGTGCCTGCGAATGTGATCCAGCATGTGTCACGGGCTGCGTCCAGGAGGTACCAGATGCGGCCGCCGCCGGTCACTTCGATCTGCCACTGCTCGCAGGTCTGTCCGCGGTGGGTGCCGTGCGCCAGGCTGCCCTTGAGTCGGTGGTGCCGGGGCGTCTCGGTGGCCGGTCGGGGGCTGGTGCGCATGGTGATCCAGGCGCGGTAGGTGTTCTCCCGGGCCTGTTGGGCGAGGCTGTCCCAGCCCTTGGCCGAAGCCGCGTCAGCGAAGCGGACTTCCCAGTGGCCGGTCGGCGCTGGGGGTGCGGCGCGGTCGCCACGACCCGCGGTCACGCGACGTCCCGTGGGTCGGGCACCGGCCCGTAGTCTTCGCCGTGATCCTTGGTCAGTGCGGCCAGCAGTTCGGGGTCGGAGTGGACCTCGGCGGTGTGCTGCCAGGCGATGAGCAGCTGTGCGACGGACGCGCTGTTGCCGACCGCGTCGGCAGCGCGCATGGTGTCAACCAGTTCGACGGCGAAGGCGTGGAGATCGGACTCGGGCAGGAAACGGACCCAAGGGAACGCGTCCGGCAGTATGTCGAGAAGCAGTTCTGTGCTTCCGGGCTCCCGGCGCGCCATCGCGGCCAGCATCCGAGTGGCGGCCGACACCACCGTCTGGTCCTGCTCCGCCCGCGCCGCCGTGGTGAGGATGAGATCCTCGCCGTCTCTGCGGTGCAGGAGCAGTCTCGGGGATTCCTTGAGCCGGGCAAGCGTCTGCTTGTTCTTGTTCACCAGCTCGGAGAAGTTCACGGCATTCTCGGTACTCACAACTTTGAAACTACTTCGAAATTTGCCCTGTCGCCATCGCCCAAAAGAGGGAACCACGCCAAGAGGGGCGGCACCCCCGCACAGGGTGCCGCCCTCTCTTCGTGATCCGGAACCGCCGCCCATCGGTGAGGGTCGGTCGGGGACGGTCGGCGGTTCCGGGGTTCAGTGGCCGTGAGGCCAGTGCCCGCAAGCCCGCGGCCTCGGCGATCTGACCGGCGGTCAGAGCGGCGCGCGGCAGTTCGATCATCGTGCCGATCGCCAGCTTCAGTGACGTGCCCGTGGCGGCCTCGACCTCGGCCACCACCTGGTCGGCCTCCTCGCGGACGATCTCCAGTTCCTGGACCGTGCCGACGAGCGGGATCATGATCTCCGCGCGCGGGTCGCCCTTCGCGGCCTTGCGCTCGGCCGCGGCCTCGGCGATCGCCCGTACCTGCATGGTGAACAGGCCGGGGATCACCAGGCCCAGGCGCACGCCCCGCAGGCCCAGCATCGGGTTCTGCTCGTGCAGACGGTGGACGGCCTGGAGCAGCCGCAGTTCGTTCTCGTGCGGCTCCTGACGGGACTCCGCCAGCGCCACGCGCACCGACAGCTCCGTGATGTCCGGCAGGAACTCGTGCAGCGGCGGGTCAAGGAGGCGGACCGTCACCGGGAGGCCGTCCATCGCCGAGAACAGCTCCACGAAGTCCTTCTTCTGGAGGGGGAGCAGCGCCTTCAGCGACTCCTCGCGCTCGGCCTCCGTGTCGGCCAGGATCAGCCGCTCCACCAGCTCACGCCGGTCACCGAGGAACATGTGCTCGGTACGGCACAGACCGATGCCCTGGGCGCCGAAGCGACGGGCGCGCAACGCGTCCTCGGCGTTGTCCGCGTTGGCACGCACCCTCAGACGGCGCTTGCGGTCGGCGAACGCCATGATCCGGTGCACGGCCTCGACCAGTTCGTCGGCGTCGTTGGCGCCCGCGTGCATCCGGCCTTCGAAGTACTCCACCACCGGGGACGGGACGACCGGGACCTCACCCAGGTAGACCTTGCCCGACGACCCGTCGATGGAGATCAGGTCGCCCTCCTCCACCACGTGCCCACCCGGCACTGTCATCCGACGCCGCTTGGTG